>RGDT01000064.1 GCA_009918525.1 Planctomycetia bacterium | reverse complement strand
AGCATTGGATCGCTCGTCTCTGCCGTGGCAGTAGCCCACTATCATCAACATTGCCATTGCAGTCATGAACACTGCGGAAACCTTGCGCTGCATCATCACGCACCTTGTACGGTCTGGAAAGAACTCAGGACCTCTCCCATTGAGACGTTTGATTTCTTTCTCTGACAGCATTACGTTTAGCCACCGGGCTTTTTTTACTTTTTTGAGAATTTTTGTTTTTGTTCTTCTGTTCACTCGTTTCCCTTCATGGGTTTGTAAAAACCAAGCGGCTACCCCCTTGCGTTCCCCTGTTCTCTTCGCGTATGATCTCTTATATCAACATGCCCACTATCACCCTGCTGTGTGTTAGCCCATGAATACCAATAATTCTTGGCTCGAACGCCTCCAGGCCGCTCGTGCCGATCTCAATGGCCACGCCATCCAAGTCCTACTGGCCGAGGCTCGCCAGTATCTCCTCCTTATTGCCCGAGCTCAATGGCCTCAAAAACTCCAAGCCAAGGAAAGCCCCTCCGATCTTGTGCAACAGTCCGTAACCGAGGCTGTTCATGCCTTACCCAATTTCGATGGGTCTTCACCCGAACAGTGGCAAGCTTGGCTTCGAAGTATTTTGATGAACAACCTCAGCAACCTTCTCAAACACTATTCTCGCAAGAAACGTAATATCTCTCGGGAAGCCCCTGCCGGTCTGGGCAGTGCTTCTTCTCCCTGTCCTTCCCTGATCGATCCCGAGCCGACGCCCCTCACTCATTTGCTGCAATCGGAGGGGGCTTCACAATTACAAGCCGCTCTCGCCACACTTTCCGACAAACATCGTGAAATTATTTTTCTTCGCCATCACGAAAAACTTTCCTTCAAGGAAATCGGCTCCCGGCTCGAACTCACTGAAGATACCGCCCAAAAGCGTTGGACCCGTGCCATCTTTGCTCTTTCACAGCGAATAGGTAATCCTCATGACGCCTGATTCCAGCAATCCAAGCGAGAATTGCCATGATTGGCTCATTGCCGTCGATGAGGCTCTTGCTCGCAATGACGAGGTCTTGCCCGATCTTCCCACCGAACTCCCTGAGGACGTCGCCGCTCGGGATTGCTTGCAACTGCTCCATATGCTTTGGCCTCGTAACGAGCCTGCAACCTGCTTGTCACCCGCAACTTCAGCTATTGGCCGGTTTCAACTCAACCGGAAAATCGGTCAAGGTGGTCATGCCATCGTTTTTCTGGCCGTCGATCCGACACTCAATCGCGAGGTCGCGCTAAAAATCCCCTTGTTTGACCAACTATTTAACGACCGCTTTCGTATTCGGTTCGTCCGCGAAGGGCAGGCAGCCGCCCGATTGAAACACCCCAATATCCTTACCGTTCATGAGGCCGGGATGGCCGGTCCCGTGTGTTACATTGCTTCCGCTTATTGTCCGGGCGGCAATCTCGCGGATTGGCTCTCCCGCCGTTCAGAGCCGGTGCCGCTTCGCACCGCCGCCGAACTCGTAGCCATCGTCGCCCGCGCTGTTCACTACACCCATGATTGTGGAATCGTGCATCGCGACCTTAAACCGGCCAATATATTGCTCGAAATGCAGCCTCTTAATGCCTCGGCCCAAGGCTCGCGCGATCATGCTACACTATTTGGCGCATTTTGGCTCATTCCTCAGGTGGGTGATTTCGGTCTGGCTCGTCTCCGCGATACGGGCGACCACCTGACTCGTACCGGGGCTATCTTGGGAACGCCGTCGTACATGTCCCCCGAACAAGCCAAGGGGAACCTGGAAGCTATCGGTCCGACCACAGATGTCTATGCGCTGGGGTGCATCCTCTATGAATTGCTCACGGGTCAACCGGTCTTTCGGGGCCGATTCGATACCGATACGCTACGAATGCAAATCGAAACCGATCCGCAGCCGCCCAGCCGATTACGCCCAGATATTTCCCGCGACCTGGAGAACGTCTGTCTCAAAGCCTTAGAAAAAAACCCCTCACGCCGTTACGCCACCGCTGCCGCTCTCGCGGAGGATCTAGGCCGATGGCAACGCGGGGAACCAGTGCAGGCGCGACGAATCGGCCCGTTAGGACGTGTCGCACGCTGGTGTAGACGTCGGCCCGTGATCGCCAGTCTGACGACGGCCCTGGTGTGGAGCCTTATCGCGGGGTTCGCAGGCGTATTGTACCAGTGGCGCGAAGCCGAGATTGCTCGTCGCGACACGGAAGCCAGCGACGCCCAGACCCAGGACCTCTTGAACGAGTTGTTGCCTTTCAGTCGGGTCGCACCGCAAGAGATTCGCCAAACGCAGCGTATGCCGAGTATCGAAGCCTTACGCCGAGCCGAAGCCCATTTCGCGGAACTCCTTGCCAAGCGTCCGACCGACGACCGGGTACGCATTGCCTTGACCAACCTCCGCGGCACACTGGGCACGATTTTTCTCGTGCAAGGCCATAAAGACGAGATGGCCGACGTCTTTGCCGCAGCTCGAAAACTATGGGACCATGCAGACCGTCCCGACTATCGGAACCCCGAGCATCGGGACTGGTTGGCAACAACGACCTACTGGGAATGCAAATCTTTCGGGACGCGGTCGGAAATCAACGGTTGGATTCGCAACCTGCTCAAGGCTCATTATCTTTGGTCGGAATTGGCCGATGAACAACCCGATGATCCAGTCATCAGGCAAAAAGTGACGGAGATTCATCGCCATTTTTTGATGTTACGCAGTACACCTAGCGAGTTCGGCCACGCCTTTGCAACACTGGAAGCAGAACAAGAACGATTAAAACGCTCGCTCGATCAAGAGCCGAACCACCGTGTCAACCGAAGGCAACTCGGTTTCGTTTCGATTTTTCTAGGCGAACTTTACTCGGCGGCGGGAAAGCCGGATCGGATACGTCCTTTTTGGCAAGAAGCCCATGACCAATTTGACTGCCTCGTCAACGAGTTGGGCAACGATCTGGTTGACCGGCTCAATCTAGCTTGGTGTTGCTCGCGACTGATGCAACGACGACCGGACGACCTCTACTATCGACGTGGGGTGTCTCTCTTAAATGAGGTTGACACCGACCTTCAAGAACGAATCCAACAACATCCGAAAGGCGATTGGTTCCACGCGGTTCTGCTGCAAGCCTACACCTCGCGTGCCGTGTGTCACTGGTACGCTGGACAGATTGCACAGGCCGAACAGGAGATGGCTCAGAATGTCCACCCGCTGGCGAGCCTGGGCTGTTGGCAAGTGGCCGATCAGAGGCATCAGTTCCCGGTGATTCACCAGTTATTCCACGCCGCCAATGCTTTTCCTGACAGCAAACACCCTTCAGTGATGAGTATTGGTCGCGAGTTAGCCGTTCTTGCCAAGCTATCGATCAATGCTCCATCACGCGACCTGAATTTCACCGAACGTCTGGCTGACTATTTGTTGGCCATTTCCGGTTTGTTACGTCGCCAGGGAGTGTTGTCGGAATCGCTTTACATGGCCGAAGCGTCCGTGCGAATGTACGAGGGGTTGTGCCGGGCGATGCCGACCAGTATCGCCTACAAACAAGGCTTGGGTGGGGCCTGGGAGCGTACAGCCAAGACGCGTTGGAACCTGGGCCGATCCACTGAGGCATTGATAGCCTTCAGCGAATCGGCCCGGTATCAACGCTGGGTATTTGAGCAAGTGCCCGACGATCAGGACCAGCGACTTCGCCTCAGTCGATGCTACGACCGGTTGGTCCACTGGAATCAATTAGCAGGCCGCCATGCCGCGGCGGCGAACGCTCTCTTGGAACTTGAAAAACTCTGGCCGCACGATGCGCCACGGCTTATGGAAATATCGCGAGACTTCCAAAAATTGGCCGATTCCCACGATGATGGATTCTGGGGTGAGTGGGGCAGCTCCGCAACCGCTCAATATAGTTTTCCTGCGTTACCATTCGCCCTAGATTCTCAGCACCATCGGTATCTCGCTCACAGTGAACGTACCTTGCGTGCGGCGCAAGCCGTTCAAACTGGGTTGGTTCGTCGATAACTCCCCGTGGGACGACCAATGGAGCAGATCATGCGTACCTGGATCGACGTACCAGCCGACAGTTTTTTTCCGCTGGAGAATCTACCGTATGGGGTTTTCCATCAGTGGGGAACACATTGTTGCGTCCGAATTGGTGATTTCGTTGTTGATCTTTGGGCATTAGCACACGCGGGAGTACTGCCGCTGCCGTGGTATCTTTTTGAGGGTGACCTGACTCGTTTCGCTTCGGAGGGGCCGGAAGCATGGCGAGTAACCCGAGAGCGATTGACGGAATTGCTCAGCGCGGATCATCCGCGTTTGCGCGATGATGTCGAGCTTCGGACCAATGCGGTCCTCCCGCTGGAGGGTGTCCGGTTGCAAATGCCCGTCACCGTCGGCGATTACACCGACTTCTACTCATCGCGCGAACACGCGACGAATGTCGGCGCGATGTTTCGGCCCGATGCTCCCCTCATGCCCAACTGGCTCCATCTGCCGGTAGCCTATCATGGTCGAGCCTCGTCGTTGGTCCTGAGCGAAAGGGACGTGATTCGTCCTCATGGTCAGACCGGCGCGGGAGCCTTTGGTCCGACACGTTCGCTTGACTATGAGCTAGAGGTCGCCGCCGTCATCGGGCCAGGCAACAAGATGGGCGAGCCGATCCGAATTGAAGACGCCGAAGATCATATTTTCGGACTGGTGTTGCTCAACGACTGGAGCGCACGGGATATTCAGTCTTGGGAATATCAGCCGTTGGGGCCGTTTCTGGGCAAGAATTTCGCGACCTCTATCTCCCCGTGGGTGGTGCCGTTGGCAGCGTTGGAGCCGTGGCGATGTCCAGGGCCACCCCAGGAGCCTGTCTTGACGTATTTGACACAAACAGGATCGACGACGTTCGACATAAACCTAGAGGCAACCATCAACGGAACGCCGGTCACCCGCACGAATTTTCGCTATCTGTACTGGAGTTTACGACAACAGATTGCTCATCACACGGTCAATGGCTGCCCCTTGCGTCCGGGCGATTTATTGGCATCTGGTACGGTGAGCGGCCCAACGCCTGAATCGCGCGGTTGTTTGCTGGAGTTGACGCGGCGCGGTTCGGAGCCGCTCACGCTAGCCGACGGTTCGCTGAGGCGGTTTCTGGAAGACGGCGACCGCGTCACGTTAACCGGCTGGGCACAAGGCGACGGATACCGTGTTGGCTTCGGCGAAGTCACGGGCCGAATAAGGCCAGCGCGGTGAGGGATATTCTTTGGGTTACCTGTCCGTTGTTTCGCCGATCTGCTATCTCTGAAGGATCGGTTTGTTTGGCACTGTCAGGACCGCTTCTCCATGATCATCGAACACTTCGCCCTGAACGTCACCGATCCGACCGCCGCTTCCGCTTGGTATGTCCAACACTTGGGCTTATGTGTCTTACGGTCGTTGACGCAATCGCCTTATACCCATTTCTTGGCCGATGACTCCGGCCGCGTTGTCGTAGAGTTCTACCGTCAGACCGTCGCCCCGGTGCCAGACTACTGGGCGATGAACCCATTCGTATTTCACATTGCCTTTCTGGCGGACGACCTCCCCGGTGCCCATGCTCGACTGATCGCCGCCGGTGCAGCCCCTGCCGGTGACGTGACGGTTGCGGCCAATGGGGATCGTCTCATTTTCTTACGCGATCCGTGGGGTGTGCCGCTGCAACTGGTCAATCGAGTGGTTCCGTTGTCGGCTGGAGTGTGATATGGTGACTCTCCTCTTCGCAATTTTGCCTCTGTTGGTCGCCGACGCCGATAAACCTTTGAATATCGTCGTACTCTATGCCGACGATTGGAGGCATGACTCGCTAGGGTGTGCCGGTCATCCGGTGGTAAAGACACCCAACCTCGACCAGTTGGCCAGCGAGGGGTTTCGCTTCACGCGCAATTATGTGACTACGTCCATCTGCGGCGTCAGTCGTGCGACGCTTTTCACCGGGCAATGGATGTCACGACACGGAAACCCAGCCTTCGCCATGTTCAAGACGCCGTGGGCTGAAACTTATCCCGGCCTGCTGCGAAACAACGGCTACTATGTCGGTCACGTCGGGAAATGGCACAATGGCAAATTTCCGGCCGACCGATTTGACTTCGCCCGAGCCTATGCCGGTCGGCACTGGATGAAACAGGCGGATGGAAAGGAAATCCATGTAACGCGGAAGAACGAACTAGACGCGATGGACTTTCTCCGCAAACGCCCCACTGACAAGCCGTTCTGCCTCACGCTGGCATTCTTCGCGACGCACGCCGAAGACGGTCACGTCAAGCAATACTTACCGCAGCCGGAGAGCCTGAAACTCTACGCAGACGCGACGATTCCCGTCCCGAAGACGGCGACCGATTCGCATTTTAGAAAATTGCCGCCGTTCATCGCCAACGACCGCAACGAGGGACGCGTCCGGTGGCGATGGCGATTCGATACGCCGGAACGGTATCAGTCGAGCATGAAAAACTACTATCGTCTTGCGACCGAAGTAGATACGGTTTGCGGGCGAGTGGTGTCCGAGTTAAAGCGCCAAGGCGTATTGGAGGACACGTTGGTGATCTTCACCACGGACAATGGCTATTTCCACGCAGAACACGGGCTGGCGGACAAGTGGTATCCCTACGAAGAGAGTATTCGTGTGCCGTTGATCGTGCGCGACCCGCGGATGCAAGCCGAACGACGGGGCAAGACAAGTGAGGCGATGACGTTGAACGTCGATTTGGCCCCGACCCTGTTGAAGGCGGCTCAAGTCGGCGTACCATCACGAATGCAAGGACGCGACCTCGGGCCGCTGTATCTGGCGAAGACACCGCCTGCCTGGCGAACGGAATATTTCTACGAGCACGCGACCATCGGCGACATCAAACGTATCCCGTCGTCTGAAGCCCTTGTGCGTACAGATGTTAAATACATCTGGTGGCCCGACTTCAAGCATGAAGAGCTGTTCGACTTGCGAGCCGACCCTCTGGAGGAACGGAATCTGGCGGCCGACCCTGAACGGGCAAGGCAACTGGCGGAATTGCGAAAGCAGTTTGAAAAATTAAAAATTGATGTGCGGTAGTTGAAATTTTTAAGAGAATTACCAGAAAATAACGAAACCTTCATAAGTCTCTGGGGGTTATTACTTCATGTGAAGGCAAAATGCGCTCAGAAATAAACTCGTTATCAGGGTTTATCTGTTCACGTCTGAAATTCATCGCATTTGTCCCGATCATGTGGATGGTTTCTGTTTTGTTGGCGTGTGGTGAAGTCATCCTATCATTTATTGGATGCCTCACGTCTTTTTCTCTGGAGGTGTTTTTTGATGTTCCTTAGCTGTCAGCGTCAACGTAAAGGCTTTACGTTGATCGAGCTTCTCGTGGTGATCGCTATTATCGCTATCTTAATTGGATTACTTCTTCCCGCTGTGCAAAAAGTGCGTGAAGCTGCCGCTCGTATGCAGTGCAGCAACAATCTTAAGCAACTCGGTATTGCCCTCCATGCTTTCCACGATGGGCAAGGCCGACTCCCCCCGGGTTGCTCCAATGACGTGGCTCCCAACGGCAACGGCGGCAACGGTTGGGGTTCGTCATGGAAGGTCTACATTCTACCTTACATCGAGCAAGATAACATCTTCCGCGCCTGGCAGATGAATAACAACTCCGGGTATGTCAATGGGACCAACATGTCGCAGACGGTACCGTTGGTTCACCGTATGACCATCAAGCCGTATCGTTGCCCGTCGTCCACTATTCCTGATTTCTACATCAGCTCGAACAACAACGGCGCTATTCAGATGATGACCTCGTACACGGGTGTTGCCGGCTCTACGATCGACGCTGGCGTGGCGGCTATGACGGAGTGCTGCAACGGTACGGGCAACATCGTCAGCGGCGGTGGTGTGCTCTTCGCTAACAGCCAAGTCAAGTTGACCGACATCACTGACGGTACAAGCAACACCATCATGGTTGCTGAAATGAGCGATCACTTGCGAGACGCCAACAACCAGCCAATTCCTGGTAACTATACGGCCATCACCAGCCAGGGACCGCACGGCTGGACCATGGGTTGTGCTACCTCGGCGTCTGGTGCAGTCAACATTCGCCAGTTCAACTGCACCACAGTGCGGTGGTCGATCAATCAGCGCGGGCTCGGTAACTCAGCGGCCAACGGTAGCAATGAGAACACAGGTATGAACATTCCGTTCTCGTCCGGTCACACCGGTGGTGCGCAGATGCTGTTCGGTGACGGTGGCGTCCGGTTCTTGCCAAGCTCGACGGCGCTCCAGACTATCCAGTGGATGGCTAGCCGTTCGGGTGGTGAGGTTCTCCCGAACTAATGGAGATGAGGTCGGAAGACGATTCTAGCAAAGTCGTCTTCTTCCCTGTCCGGCGCGGTCTCTGGACGGAGTCCGCGTCGTTTTTATTACTTTTTTTCACGAGGATTTTCATGCTATACCGTATCTCTCCTGCTGCCTTCCTTGCTATCATGTTCGTCATCGGTTGCGCTCCGGAAGGACCAAAAACTGGGACCGTTAAGGGCAAAGTGACCTTGGATGGGAAGTCCCTCGACACGGGGAAAATCGTTTTTGACGAAGGCCCATCTGTCCCCGTTGCCGAACTCGATATCAAGAACGGCGAATACAGCGGAACCGTGACTGCCGGCAAAAAGACGGTTCGCATCAATTCTTTCAAGAAAGGTGTTGCTCCCAAAGATATGAGTGGCCCGGCCTATGAGAACGTCGTCGGAGAGAACCTCATCCCGTCGAAGTTCAACACCGCGTCTACAGAGACCCGAGAAGTCAAGCAAGGCTCCAATGAATTCAGCTTCGACCTGAAGTCGAAGTAATCCTAAATTCTTGACCGAGAAAGGGACCTACACGACTACGGATCTGTTCCGGCGGTCGTGTAGGTCCCTTTTCATTACCTGTAGTTCGAGCATCTGCGCGATGATGATGTCCGAGGTAAACTGAGGACGGTAGGATCCGCGACTTCAACGATACCCTGGCGTTTCGTCTCTGCGATTGGTTGTTTCATCGCGACGAATTCGCTGAATCATCGGCCAAACTTTGCCGCCAGGACCCAAGTCAGACTCTTGCCCAGAGGGTAGGTGTGCAAGCGGGTTAGCTGACCCGTCTCGATGTTTACCCTAAACACCGCTAACTTGCCTGACCCTTCTCCCGCTCCGAATGCAAATTGACCGTCTGGTTCCACGTCGAACGAGCGCGGCGTTGTCTCGGTCGGGGTGTGCCCGATCGCTCTCAGTTTCCCCGTCTCCGCATCGATAGCAAATCCCGCTAGACTCTCATGGCCGCGATTGGACACCCACACGAACTTGCCTTTGGGGTGGACCTTTACTTCCGCTGTGGTGTTGTTGGCCTTGAAGTCGTCAGGCAATGTTGAGACCGTTTGCATGGGGGTTAGCCCTTCCGCGTCTAGCCGATAGGCGGTGATACTGCTGCCTGATTCATCCGACGCAAACGCCAGATTTTTCGTCGGGTGCAACGCCAGATGCCGTGGCCCGGCCTTCGCGGTTCCGCCCTTGGCTTCACCAACTCGCGTCAGTTTACCCGTCTCGGCGTCGAAGCGAAATTGAAACACCGCGTTGGGGGTGACGTGGGGAACGAAAACAAAGCGATTGTCACGACTGATTGTGATACAGTGAGCAGTCTTTGCCGTCTTCTCGGTTTGGATCGCGGGCGTTTCGACGGTTCCGTCCTCTTTGATCCGGTGAACGACTACTGTGCCCCCCATATACGATGCCGACAACAACCATCGGCCCGTGCGATCCGTTCCGACAGATGCGGCGTTTTCACCTTTGGGTAAAGCGATGGTGCTTAGGTGCTTGAGTTTGCCCGTGTCGGAGTCGATCGCGAAACTAGCCAGTTTGCTATTCGTTCGTAGTGACGCGAACAGAACCTTTTGCATCGGGTCGATCGCCAGCGATCCGGGCGCGCTTTCGACGGCAATTGACCCTACGGGAGTGAGTCCACCCGTCGCCGTATCTAGACGATAGACGTTAATCTTTTGCTCTGCAGCCAACGAAACATAAACGAATGTGTGCGCGCTGAGGCTCATGGTCGGTACCAAGAAAAGAAGCGAGAATAGGAATCGACGCATCGGCGTTCTCCAAGGTTGTACCATCAATCTAGTAAAGTCCGTTTTAAGGTCGGGGCGTCCAAACGCAGAACGTGAACGTGGCTATTTTGTCCAACAGCCCATACAAGCTTGCGTGCAGGGTCGTACATCAGGCCCATGGAATTATTGAAGACGCCTCGCGCGATCGGGTCAGCCCCCGGTAATTCGATGGCCTGCCAAGCATTGGTTGCACAATCATATAGGAGCCAACCCGTTTTCGCTTTGGCCCCAACAAGAACTGCATCCAGGTCAGGTAGGTAGACTGTTTCGCGTGATGGTGCCGTAGCCCGATCCTTTCCGGCGGGATCGAGGTACTTGGCCTCGCCGCTGGCGAAGTCATAGGCGGTCACATTGCCTTTTGTTTTTCCAGTGCCGCTGAACAGGTACAATCGGTCGCGTTTGGCATCGTAAGCCATACCGTGTTCGTCCGCTTGCATAGCTGGTAAAGTCCCTTTGAGGGGCAACGCTTCCCATGTTCGAGCCGCTGTCAGACGCCACAGGCCGACACCGCCGTTACGCTGCTCGGCCCATACTACCGCGCCCTTGGGGGTCGAACACAGGGTAACGACGTAGAAATTGGGTCGATAAGGGTTTTTCTCGACACTGCGTGTCCATTTTCCGGTCAGAGAATCGAAGAAGTAAGTATATTCGTGCGGCGCGAACACCAGCCCCTTGACGTTCACATCGTGGCCGGTGGACTTGTAGGTATGTCCGGTCATCCAGGGGCGACCCTGGAACGACCACTCGCCTCGAACTTGATCGTTGCTGTATACATACTCTATCGGGAGTTCCGGCGCAAAGGGAATTGTGTAGCGGTCGGTCTTCACGTCGTACACCTGTGGTGCGGTGCCGCTATAGGCCGAGTGTCCGCCTGAGAATCGGACTATCTGATCACGTTCCGGTACGAACACGGCCGATCCCCAATCCATGTTTGGTCGCGGTAACTTGGGTGTCGGCCGCTGGACCCAACGGTTCGCCGGTAAGGCATTCAACGCAGCGATAACCGCACCCGGTTCAGCGGCGGGCACTCCTTGCGTATACCAGGCCGGATCGTGCGGTCCCGTCCGTCGTTCGACCGTTCCTGGTTTCACCCCATACTTGGCCGTTGCGTCACCATCGGCACGATTTGCGTCGATGCGACATGTCCATGTACCATTGGTCCCCTGTACGACGATATTGTCTTCCTCATCGACGGCCGCACTGAGGAAAAAGTTATTCGGACCTTCGGGCTGATCGCGACCTACGCCGAAATATCTGACCAGTTCCCATCGTCGAGCGGCTAGATCGAACGCCCAAGCCTCCAATGGTAAACGGCGATAAAGATTCTCGACGTATCCCGTTGTGGAGGTATACCCGTAGCCGCCGAGCATCAGCACTTTTTTCGCCCGTGGCAGCCACAACATCGCATGACCAGCCCGCGGCGCGGGACTCGTCGGCACTTTGCATTGCTCCCAAAGGTGTGCCGACCCGTCAAAGGTCCAGGTGTCGGAAAGAAGTTGATCGAGTTGGTCACCGCCAAACAACACCACTTTCTCGTTGACGGGGTCGTAAACGAGACGCGAATTCGCGCGTTGCGGAGGTTGAACGGTTGTTTTCCGTTGCGTCCAGGTATTGCCGGCGGGGGAATAGATCCATGTCCCCGGATCGCCGCGCGGCGTTTGAATATTCCCACCACCAAACAAAACGAATTGTTTGTTTTTGCGGTCGTAACACATGGACCCCCATAAAAGGATGCCTCCTGATTCCTTCTCCGGATGGGTCTTAGGTGCAAGATCGGTCCACGTCCGCCCTGCGGGGTCATAACGGAATGTGTGCCCGCCCGCGTAGAAATAAAACGCTTTGGTGTCTGGATCATAGTCGTATTTTTGCCCCAACGAAAACGTCCCATAAACGGTCCAGTTTGGTCGGGTGTTGCCCTTGGCATCCGTGAAACGAAAATACTCATCTTTCCAAGGTGGTGCTTCACACGGCCCGAACGCCGGTCCCCATACATAGCCCGATGGGTAATTATTTTCCCACCGGCCGGATTTCGCGTCGAGTGTTAAGACGTCATACGAACGCGGCTTCTTGTAATCCGCCCAGGTTGATCGACCGCCCAGTACCATAAACCGCTTCGCAAAAGCATCGTATCCGAGCGGTATGTCCCAGCGTCGGCCCTCAATGGTCGCCTTGTCCAGCTTAGTCCAGGTGTTCGGTTCCGTGGCGACGGCTGCCGCCGTCATCAGCGCAACGACCCAACCAGTGTAGTATTTGGCTTGTTTCACAATTGTCCCCTCGTGGCGATAGCGTGGGCATCGTATAGAATCGCTCGGTCGCCATCGAGAAAAATCGGGAGATTCTGTTATGATCCGTTTCTGCCTTGCGGGACTATGCCTCGTGTTGGCCTGTCTGATCGTTCGGGCCGACGAAAAATCGGGAGAAATCGAGCTTTTCAACGGTAAAGACCTGACTGGCTGGGGCTACAAGGGCGGCGATCCGTTCGACGGCAAAACCGAGGCCGGCGACAAACGCTACACTGCCAAGGATAAAACAATCGTCGTCAATCCCGGTAAGGGACTACGCCAACTCTGGACGACGCGGCAGTTCCCCAACGATTTCGAGTTGCGCCTAGAGTTCCGCGCCGCAGTCAATGCGGACAGCGGCGTGTTTTTGCGAGGGCCACAACTTCAGGTACGTGACTACCTCGTCGCTGGGCCGTACAAGAGCCTCAAGAAATACAAACCGCAGGACTGGAATGAAATTGTGGTCATCGTTAAGAAAAACGTCGCTCACTGCACCTGCAACGGCGAGATATTGGAAGCGGCTTTGAAGTTACCCCCGACCGGACCTATCGGGCTGGAAGCCGACCGTGGCCAAATGGAATATCGCAATATCCGTCTCAAAGAGACAAAGTGATCCCCGAACGTTCCTCTGGTGTCCACTGCATGACACGGCGGCGCAAGCGTTCCAATCGCCGCCGTGCCCCCTCACTGATCACACGTCCTTCTATGGCCCTCTGCTCCCACCGTCGCCACGCTACGAGCGTTCCCGCACGGTCGAGCAACCGCACCAAATTCACATCGGGAATCTGTAAATAACGGCAATAGGCTTCCAATCCAGTGGCCCAGCCGGTGTCATCATCCTCGACGAGACTGCCTAGCAGCCGGGCCAGATCCGCGTGTGGAACGTCGAACTGCATCGCAGCATAATCGACGATGCCCGTTACTTCGTTGCCACTGAATAAGACATGATCATGCCACACATCGACAAGACAGGGTTGAAGCACATATCGCTTCGCAGCGTATGGTTGTAGTCGGCCATGTACGACACCGCCAGTCAAGGCTGTCAAACGTCGCTGAACAGCCGGGGCAGGCCGGGGCGATAGTAGATGACGCTGCCACACGAAATGAAGCTTAGCCAGAGCAGTGCAGGCAGCGACGAGGCGAGCCGTCGAAGGTGCCGTGTGGTAGTCCGCTACGCCGGGCAACCAGGACTGAAGTTCCCACAACCGCCCATCCAACACGAGCCAAGTCGGCCCGGCTAGTGTCGGCACAATAGCCGGAACAAATAAGAGACCAGCATCACGTGCCTCAGACATCCAGAGATGGGCCGAACTCACATCGGCTTGGTCTGGGGGTGAAGCACGGAGCACGAAAGAGTCACCGATGCGCCACAACCGAGCTCCGCTGAACCCTCCGGCGTTGCCCAGCGGACATAACGAGTCACGGAGTTCGCTCGGCCAGTGACCTAAAGCCTGCAACGGGTCCACCTCAGCGTTGGGCAACCTTTGGCCCATCTGCCGCTATCTTCGCCTGTCCTGCAATCGTAGGCCGAATAGCCTCGCGGATGGGGGACAATAGCGTTGAGGGGAACATGCCCAGTACCAGCGTGAGAACCGCGCACACGACCATAGCGAACACAGCCGGAGTCGTCTTCACCGCTGGCAGCGGCATGATGGCCTCACGCAAGTACATAGCCGAGGCCAGACGAAGATAGTACCATGCACCGATGGCAGCGTTCACGGCTCCGATTAGAGCAAGTAAACCGTACAATCGGCCTTGCTCCGTAGCTTGACGAACCGCTTCGGCATTACCTTCGGGTATCGAGCTGAACACGCTCATCGCGTCGAAGAAGAGTAAGAACTTGCCTACAAACCCTGCTGTTAACGGCATTCCGATAAGACTGAATAGAAACAGGACCATCACCAGGGCCATGACCGGATGAGTCTTGCCCAGCCCGACCAAATCATCTTCGTTTTCAACCGTCTTGCCCGACTGCGACAGTACATGCAGTACCGCAAATGAACCTAATGTCATCGCGCCGTAGGCGGCCAAGTAGAATACGACGGCCTCGACACCGTTGACGGCATCAGCCGATGTACCGGTCATCCGCGGCGCGACCGCAAGACCGATCAACATATAGCCCGCATGAGCAATACTGGAATAAGCGAGTAATCGCTTAATGTTTGTCTGCCACAACGCCAGGATATTGCCTAGCGTCATCGTCACCGCAGCCATGATCCAAAATAAGATTGGAGCTTGTGAACCCATCGCTTGTCCATTGGAGTCACCCACAAAGCCAAGAAGCTTGAGAAGTGCGGCGAATCCGACAATCTTCGGAACGAAGGCCAACATGCCTGCTGAGACGGTTGTGGTACCCTGATAGACATCGGGAGCGTAGAAATGGAATGGGACTGCGGTGATTCGGAAGCCCAAACCCGCCACGATCATGACCAGGCTGACTAGGACAAGCCCGCGCCATGTTGGAACCGCTCGTGTAGCAATTCCGCCCTGACTGGCGCCCAAAGAGTCAAGAATACCGGATATGTTTGTTGTGCCCGTTACACCGTATAGATAGCTGAAACCAAACAGCAAGAGGCCCGAAGAAAAAACACTTAATAAGAAGTACTTCATCGCGGCTTCTTGAGCCGGAGCGGTTATGCGAGGTAGATAGAGAACAATATAGGTTGGAATGGAGATCAACTCCAGAGCCAAGAACAAAGTGATCAAGTCATTTGCCGCACCAGTGAGACCGATGCCAGCGGCTATCAATAGTAAGCAAGCGTGGTATTCGCCTGCATGCTCTTCACCACCTTCATCCCATCCCAGCAGAACAAGCAGAACGCCTGTGATGAGGCCAATCAGTTTGAACAATACTCCGAACTTGGTGTACAGAACAGGAGCGGAAAAACGTATTGTGTCGGCGAATTCGGCCTTTGGTTCATTCTCGATGGGCGTGTGCGAATGATGCACGCTCCACATAGCCAGCCCGGCTAGTACCAAGGCGGCCAGCGCCACGGTTCCCCATACGTGGCGACTAACTTTCCAGGTTGCACCCAGAAACAGCACGCAAGCTGCCAGACCTAGGATAATTTCTGGTAACAACTGGGACGGGAATCCCATCAGCGCGATAGCGAGGTTGTCTTGCACGTTTTTAGCGTCTCCGATCCATCACAGCGACCGCACCAGTGCCAGCAGGAACACCGTCAGTCCCAGCACCATCGCCAGCGCGTAGAACTGTACCAATCCATTTTGCATCGGCCGGAACGCCTGACCTAGTAACTTTGGCGCGAAACCAACGGCATTTACTGTTGCATCCACCCCGTTACGATCCGCCCCACCAGCGAGTGAGGCTAACCCTTCGAGCGGAACGACAATCAAGGCGTTATAGATCTCGTCAAAGTAGAATTTATGAAGCGACATACGATATAAGATGCCCAGCGACTTAGCTAACACTCGCGGAATCGCCGGACTCACCACATAAAACAGATACGCAACGGCTATACCCAACACTGCTACGAGGCTGCTAATGCCCATCAGGAGTAG
>RGDT01000063.1 GCA_009918525.1 Planctomycetia bacterium | reverse complement strand
AGGCGAAGCGGGAGCGTTGGCGTTAGCCTCGTCGGCTTATCTGGGCGGTTTGACTCATCTCGATCTTCGCTATAACTCTTTGGGCGAGCGAGGCAAAGCGGCTATTCTCGACCGTTGGCCTAACGCACTGGTTTGAGCAAGTGAACCGCCATGAGAAGATTATGGTACAAAGTCAGCTCTGCCGTGGTTCATCGCCTCTTCTCACGTTTCTAGCTCTGGCAATCGTTCAACCGTCGTGCGAATCATCCAGGCTTTTGACGCCAACAAACAAAGCACCATGAATCCATTGAGGGATTCCCCCGACAGTAAAAAAGGGGTGCAAGTCCTTGATGCGAGAGAGCTTTAGGGTCCAATCGCGATATTTGCCTCATTATTCGGCACGCAATATGTAACAACTGCTGATGGGTTTGAGGAATCGACGAGAAACCGGACTAGTTATTTTTAGCGAGCCGGATCGTCAACAGGTCGTACTCTTCACTTCTTTCTTGCGGGGTCTTTCATGTTCCGTTCGGTTGCGGCGATCAAGCGCCACGGTTTCACGCTCATCGAGCTACTCGTCGTCATTGCAATTATCGCCATTCTTATCGGGTTACTCCTGCCCGCCGTGCAAAAAGTACGCGAGGCGGCGGCGCGGATGCAGTGCCAGAACAACATGAAACAGATCGGTCTGGCCCTGCACAGCTATCACGACACGATGCAACGCTTTCCCACGGGGCATCGCGCTTCGGTGTCGTCGGCCAACTGGCGCGTCGAGCTTTTCCCCTATCTGGAGCAAGCCAACCTCTATCAACGGCTGAATCTCAACGATGTCTACAATAGCCCCGACCTGAAAGGATTGGTTCTCAAGGTGTACCGCTGCCCCTCCAGTTCCGTAAGTGAGACTCAAAATCCGGCCTGGGTGACCTGGTGGACCAACAACAATCATCAAGTGCCGTCCTACCAGGGCATCATGGGAGCCTATCCCGACCCGGCGGGGAACACGGCCGCGATCTATAACTCTTACTATGGCGGGTGGTGGTCGAATAACGGCATGTTACTCATGAGCCAGTCCACTCGTTTCTCCGACTGCACGGACGGCACGTCGAACACCATCATTGTCGCCGAGCAATCGGGCCGAGTGGGTACCCAAGACTATCGCAACGGCTACTTTACCCCTTGGGGTGGTTGCACGGTGTCACAGCCCATCGGATCGCTACCCGCCGGGCAGGATATGTGGGGTATGGGGTTGTCGTGTGTCGCCTACGCCAACAATTCACGCACGGCGGCCGCGGGAGCGAACACGAGCTATGTCGGTAATTCGATTCTGAACTCGTTCCACACCGGCGGTATTATTGTGCTGATGGCTGACGGATCGAATCGGTTTGTGCCGGATTCGGTGGACTTCCCAACGTTCCAACGGCTCTGTACTCGCGCAGACGGCTTGATCGCCAACTTGCCCTAACTCCCATTTATGAAACGGAAGGGTTTAGTAGCTATGAATTCAATGATAGGGCTGCAAAGGCTGGCTTGTGCACTCCTCGCGGTCAGCCTGATCCTGAGTGTCGGCTGTGACGCTCACCCTACGGGCCAAGTGTCGGGCCAAGTGATGTACAACGGGAGTCCTGTTACCGATTGTGTCATCAACTTGTTCCTCAAAGAAAAAGGCGCAGGAGCGACTGCCACACTAGATAGCGGCGGGAAATTCACTTTTCCGGACCCGCTGGAGCTAGGCACGTACATTGTGTTCATCACACCGACGCCACCCGTCGCCGGGGCACCGGGAACAAAACCGACCAAACCGACGACACCGCGTATCCCCAAAAAGACCTCGGACGCCAGCACGAGCGATACAAAGTTGGTCGTGAAAGCAGGCAAAAATGACGTCGTGATCGAACTGAAGGATTGACATAGCGAGCGGGGCGTGTCAACGCCCCGGTAGTTGGGCGAGCGGGGCGTGTCAACGCCCCGATAGTTGTTTTTAAGCGACAATCGGGCGATCTCCGGCTCTCAACCTCTGCGACGGCAATGATCTACTAGTGTGATGATCAAGTTCCGCGTCGATTGCCAAACAACTCAATATGCAAACGCGGGCAGAAACGAAAGCCGTGGCGTTTGCACCATTCAGCGATCCAGGGACCGCGATCACGCAGGGCGTCCGATGTGATGCCCTGCGGCATGAGCAAGACACGATCAGACCGGACGGGCGGCAACTGATCGAGCAGAGCAAGAATCTCCCCGATGTCCGATTCGTGTTCGACAACGAATTTGAGTTGATAATCGCCCTGCGACATGAACGCACGAATCACGTCGGGTCGCAGCCGTTGTTGGTCGTGCTTGAGAGCGTACCGTCCTCCTTCGCGGTGATGCGGTGTCGAGTTCGATAGTTTGGGACTAAGACTGGCCAGATCACACGCTACAGGCGAATAGACGATCGCCGCCGTCTCGATGGTGATGTGATAACCGGCTTGTCGCAAAGACTGACACAACTCTTCAATCCCGGCAGCAACCAGAGGTTCCCCACCGGTGACAACGACATATTTCGTCGGATAGACCGCGAGTCGGTCGAGAATGGCCTCAATAGAAATAGTTTCGCCTTCGGGTTGCCAAGACGTGTAAGGCGAATCGCACCAAACGCAGCGCAGCGGGCAACCCGTGGTACGCACGAAAGCCGAGGGAACACCGAGCAGCAATCCTTCGCCCTGCACCGAGAAAAACAGTTCCGCAATCCGCATCAACTTGATTCCTCATTTTGCCTGAACTAAGCGCCGATACAATTTGTCGTAGTCTGCCGCGCTGCGGTCCCAACTCCAATCCTGAGTCATGCCCGTGATCATTACTTGCTTCCACGCTTCGGGCGAATGCCGCCACAGGGCCTCGGCACGTTCGACCGTGTTCCACAATTCCTCGGGGCTATATCGCGTGAACGAGAACCCCGTCGCTTTGCCGTCGGCCAGTGTTTGCGCATTGGTGTCGGTTACCGTGTCGGCCAGCCCCCCTGTGCGTCTCACGAGGGGCGGCGTGCCGTATCGGAGGCTGTACAGCTGGTTCAACCCTGACGGCTCGAACGCCGACGGCATAAGATAGGCATCAGACCCGGCCTCGATCCGATGTGCCAGGCTCTCATCGAACCCCAACCTTAATCCTAACCGTTCGGGATAACGACTGCGCAACGCCTCGAACGTCCGGTGATGGTGGGGATCGCCGTCACCTAAAATCGCGATTTGCCAGCCGCGCTCGAGCATTTGCGGAGCGATGGCCGCGATGAGGTCAACCCCCTTTTGGTCCGTCAAGCGAGCCACCATTCCGAATAACGGCGGAGCGCCGGCATCACTGAGTTTCAGTTCGCGGCGCAACGCTCGCTTACAAACCAGCTTGCCGCTAAGGTCGTCAGGTCCATAATTCGCAGGTATATATTTGTCGGTGACGGGGTTCCACTGAGTGTAATCGACTCCGTTGACGATCCCATACAACCGCTCGCGTCGCTGATACAAAATCGGATGGAAGGCACGACCGTAGTCGGGAGTTTGAATCTCGCGAGCGTAGGTCGGACTGACGGTAGTGACGAGATCACTGTACACAATCCCCGCCTTGAGGAAACTGTAACCGCCGTAAAACTCCAGCCGGTCGTAGGTGAACAGCGACCACGGCAAGCCGGTCATCGGATAATCGTACGACCAATAGAATCCTTGAAAGGCAATGTTATGAATCGTCATCATCGTCGCAATGCGGCCGTAACGGTCATCGCGAGCGGCATACAATTCGCGAAGGTAAACCGGAATAAGCCCGGTTTGCCAGTCGTTGACGTGAACGATTTGCGGCCAGGAGTCGAGATAGGGCAAAAATTCCGCGACGGCGCGGTTGAAGAACACGAAGCGTTCGCAGTTATCTTCATAGTCGCGTTTGCTACCATCCGGTAGCGTGTATTGGTAAATACCCCGCCCCTGGGAGGCGTCGTCGCGACCGAAGTAATCATCGTTTTCAACGAGGTAGGCCGTGGCTCCGTCGGGTAACGAAGTACGCCATAATCGGGCTGGTACGAGACGATGACCGACTTGAACCTCAACGACGATTTCGGTCGGTTCGACATTGGCCCGACGAGCAGAGCGATAGAGCGGCAAAATGACAGCAGCCCGCAGTCCACGGCGTGCCAGCGCGGAAGGCAAGGAACCGGCGACGTCAGCCAACCCACCGGTTTTGGCGAACCCGACGACTTCCGACGCGACTAACAATATGTTGATGCTCATGTTTCCGTCGTTTCGATCCGTTCGCGACCAGCTAATCAAGAGAATCTCATTATACCCCGATCATAAGGAGAGGAAACCAGTGACAACAACCCTGCTGGACAAGCGAGAGGAACGCATTCGCGGTATGTTCAGCGCGATCGCTCCGCGTTACGATTTCCTCAATCACCTCCTGAGCCTCAATATCGACCGCTGGTGGCGATACCGTACCACACAACTCGCTCCGCCCGATCTCAACGACTCCGCGCCTATTCTCGACGTCTGCACCGGAACCGGTGACCTGGCTCTAGCCTACGATCGCGCGGCCGCCGGCCAACTGAAAATCATGGGCAGCGATTTCTGTCGGCCGATGCTCATGCCGGCCCAACAAAAAAGCGTCCGAGCCAAGGCTGCGGATCGCGTCACGTTTCTGGAAGCCGACACGCAACGACTGCCGTTTCCCGATGAAACTTTTCAGTTGGTGACGGTGGCGTTCGGACTGCGAAACGTGACGAACACCGACCGCGGTATCGACGAGATGATGCGTGTCACCAAGCCGGGCGGACGAGTGGCCATTTTGGAGTTTTCCTGCCCGCGTGGCCCGATTGGCTGGTTGTACAAGGCGTATTTCAAGTATCTGTTGCCGCGAATCGGCCAACTGGTGTCGGGAAGCAAGGACCGGGCTTACGAGTATCTCCCAGCCAGTGTGCTGGCGTTTCCTGATGGCGAAAAGATGGCCGATCTACTGAGGCAACACGGGTTGACAACCGTGCGCTATTTCCCCATGACGTTCGGCATCGCAACGCTGTATGTGGGAACGAAACCCAAGGCCTAGCCTTACACCATCGGTAACGTGAACCGTTTGAGCGGCTCGACATCTCGCGCCTCACCGCCGACTGTCTCGGCCGTGACCAAGTCGCCGAACAAAGTGAAGGCGGACGCTTCGCTGATGCTAACGTCGATCAAACGCCCCGCCAATCGCGGATGACCATCGAACACAACGATGTGATCCGTCCGCGTGCGTCCGGTTAGCTGCGTCGGTCCGCCGTTAGTGCCCGTCTTCACCGCCGTCTTGCTCGGCCCTTCGACCAACACCTCGACCGTTCGGCCGACCAACGCTTGTTGATCTTCCAGACTAACTTCGCTCTGGATCGCCAGCAACTCGTTGTTGCGCTGCTTCTTCACGTCCTCCGGGACGTCATCGGGATACAGGTCGTCAGCCTTGGTTCCGCTGCGAGCACTATACTTGAAGATAAACGAGTTCTTGAAACGAGCCTCGCGGACTAGGTCACACGTCTTTTGGAACGACTCATCCGTCTCGCCGCAAAAGCCCACAATGAAATCGCTGGAAATCGCCACGCCCGGCAGCTTCTCGCGGCAACGTGCGAGCATCTCGCGATAGAATCCAGCCGTGTAGAGCCGCTTCATCCGTTTGAGGATGTCATCGCAGCCTGATTGTGCGGGAACGTGCAGATACGGCATCACCTTGGGCAACGTGCGGACGGCGTCCAGGAGATCGTCGCTCATGTCCTTGGGGAAGTTCGTGATGAACTTGATCCGGGCCAGCCCCGGCGTGTCGTGAATGCGAGTCAGTAGATCGGCCAAGCGTTCTTGCCGTCCGTCGCCGTGGTCATGGCGATAGCTATTAACCGTTTGACCCAGCAGAGTTACTTCAACGGCTCCTTCATCGGCCAGCTGTTTGACCTCGGCGGCAATGTGCGCGGGATGACGCCCCTGCTCCGGGCCTCGAGTGGACGGCACCACGCAGTAAGTACAAAACTTGTCGCAGCCAATCTGAACGCGAACATAGGCTTGATACGGTGTCGGCCGCATCGACGGATCGCGCATGGGGTCGTAGCTCTCGAAACTAGCGGTAACCTCGCCGCGCGAAGCCTCGTTGCGTGCCAGAGATAAGGCCAACTGCGGTTCGCGGGTCGCCCGCGCCTGTTCAATCAGTTGAGGTAACTGAGCTAGTTGCCCCGTACCGCAGACGATGTCAACGTGCGGAGCACGTCGAAGGATCAACTCCTGATCCTTCTGTGCCATGCAGCCCAGAACGCCAAGCACCTTGTCGGGATGGCGTTCCATATGACCGCGCAACCGTCCCAGGGCGCTGTAAATTTTGTCCTCAGCGTGCTGACGGACGGAGCAAGTATTAAAGAAAATCACGTCCGCATCGGTCGGCGTGCGAGCCAACTCGTAGCCATGCCTTCGCAGGCTACCGACGACCAATTCGCTGTCCAGTACATTCATCTGACAGCCGACGGTTTCGATATAGAGTTTTTGCTTGCTCATCCGCGCCTCGATAGTGAATAAGCTATTGTACCGCCTCGCGACGGGGGCTGTCGAGGGAAGCAGGATAGCACTCAAAACCCTGACCCATCCCTTACGTTTGCGGCTCTGATCGGCTAAGTTCATTCTCTGCGTCTGGAACGGTTTTCTTTCTCTTACTCATCCCTCAACGTAGTTTCTCCATCGCCATCATCCGAGCAGCGTCGAAAGCGTCCTTTAGCTTCTCCGGTTGCGTGCCGCCAGCCTGGGCCAAGTCCTTGCGACCGCCACCCTTGCCTCCGACAGCCTTCGCCGCTTCGCCGACCAGCTTCCCGGCTTCGACCTTCCCCGTCAGATCGTCCGTAACAGCGGCCATGAGACCGACTTTACCTTCATCGACCCAGCCGAGCAGGATGACGGCACTTTTCGCCTTTTGCCGCAATCGGTCCATCTGAGTACGCATCTGATCAATAGGAGCTGCAGGCACTTCGCCGACGAGCAGTTTTGCGCCGTTGATGTCTGTCCCTGACACGAACAAAGCATCGACGGCGGCGTTGAGATCGCTGGCCGCACCCTTCTTGAGTTGTGCGGCGAGTTTCTTGACCTCTTCCTGCAACGCCTCGACGCGGCCAGCCACTTCATCGGGTTTGCAACCCAGCGTGCTCGTCAACCGTTCTACGACTTTGGCCATCGCCTGCACGGCATTGACCGCGCCGCGGCCCGTCGTAGCGGTGATACGTCGAACGCCCTTGGCGACCCCCTCTTGAGACAGCACCTTGAAAAAACCCGCCTCGCCGGTGTGTGTCAGATGCGTACCGCCGCAGAACTCGACGCTATGCGAACGGTTGGCCTGGTCGGGGCTGGTCGCGCCGATCAGGACCACCCTCACGGGGTCGGGATACTTCTCGCCGAACACCGCCCGCAGTCCGGGGATCTTCTTCGCCTCTCCCAACGGCATCACCACTGGCGTGACCGGTAAATCGGCATATATCTTCTCGTTTACCAGTCGCTCGATCTCCGCAACCTGTTCAGGCGACAGCGGCTTGTCATAAGAGAAGTCGAACCGTGTCTTTTCAGCATCGACCAGCGAACCTTTCTGATCGACCCCGTCGCCCAGTACCTCACGCAAGGCCCAGTTGAGTAGGTGCGTCGTCGTGTGGTTCCGCTGAATGTGCGGGCGCGCTGTGCTGACCTCCAGCGTGGCGGGTTGGCCGGCCTCGATGTGTCCCTCAACCACCCGGCCCAAGTGCAAGACCGCATCTCCCAGGCGGCGCGTTTCGTCTACCTCGAACGTGCCGGTCATGGTCTTGATGCTTCCGCTATCGCCTGTCTGTCCGCCCTGTTCGGCGTAGAAATTCGTACGGTCGAGCAACAGACCGACCTCGTCGTTGGTGTAGACTTGCCCCGACCGAACGACTTCCCCGTCTTTCACCCAGCCCAAAATCGACCCCGTCGCCGTCAACGGTCCATACTTCGGAGAATCGTCACCCCGCGGCACTTCCCCCTTGATGGCACTGATCTCGAAACGCTTGCGACCCTGTTGTGCCTTGAGGCGGTCCTTGATCCGTTCTTCCTCGAAGCCGTCAACGTCCACAGTTAAGCCGATTTCACCGGCCATCTGTTGCGTGATGTCGAGGTAAACGCCATAGGTTCCCTGAAGGGTGAAGGCATCGACGCCGCTTATCTGGGTGCGTCCGCTTGCTTTGGTGCGTTCGGCGGCTTCGTTAAACAGCTTCATGCCGCGATCGAGCGTGCGGAGGAAGCTTTCTTCTTCGTCCTGAATCGCCGCTGCCACCTTGTCGGGCTGGCGGTTAAGTTCAGGGAAGGCCTCGCCCATCGCCCCAACGACCGACGACACCAACTCGCACAAATACGGCTTCGTTGTACCAAGATATTGTCGGCCATAGCGTTCAGCACGTCGTAGCACGCGTTTGAGCACGCTGCCCCGGCCTACGTTACCGACAACCGCGCCGTCTGTCAGGGCGAACGTGAGCATCCGAATGTGATCGGCAATCACGCGGTAGGCAATATCACGCAGGTCGGTCAGTTTGCCGCCGTACGCAGGGGCACCGGTGGTTTTTTGGATAGCCTGGAAGATGGGCGTGAAGACATCGGTGTCGTAGTTGCTCGCCTTGCCCTGGATAACGCTGGTGACGCGCTCGAACCCCATGCCGGTATCGACATGTTTGGCGGGCAAGAGCGTCAAGCTACGGTCGGAGTTGCGGTTGAACTGGATGAAGACGAGGTTCCAGATTTCAATCGCCTGATCGCTGCCCTTGTTGACCAAGTGCTTGCCGTTTTTATCGGGAGTGCGGTCGATGTGAATTTCGGTACATGGACCACAAGGCCCCGTTTCGCCCATCTCCCAGAAGTTATCTTTCTTGTTGCCCCAATGGATGTGGTCGGGATTGATGTCCGTCTCGCTGCGCCACAGTTCGGCCGCCTCGTCGTCGCGAGGCACACCTTCCGAGGGGCTGCCCTCAAACACCGTGGCATGTAAGCGCGTCCGGTCCAGTCCCCAGACTTCGGTCAGCAACTCCCAGGCCCAGCGGATTGCTTCTTTCTTGAAATAGTCGCCGAAACTCCAGTTGCCGAGCATCTCGAAAAAAGTGTGGTGGTAGGTGTCCTTACCGACATCGTCGAGGTCGTTGTGCTTACCGCCCGCGCGGATACACTTCTGCGTGTTCGCCGCTCGCCTGTAGGCTCGCGATCCGGTGCCGAGGAACACGTCCTTGAATTGATTCATGCCCGCGTTGCTGAACTGCAACGTTGGGTCATCCAGCGGCACAACACTACTGGATGGCACGAACGTGTGACCGTGCCTCTGGCAAAAGAAGTCGATAAATTCCTGACGAATCTGATTGGCGGATCGCATCGTGAAACTCTCATCCCGGGTCGATGTAGGACTATTGTCGCGGATGACGGCAATCCGTCCACTGTTCAGATACCGCAAGATGCCAAATCCTCAACGAAAATAGCTCGACCTCCTGCAATTCAGGAGGCCGAGCCGATGAAAGAGCGATACTTCGTCAGCGATCAGGGAATAGCGTCGGCATCTATGCTGACCACAACTTCGTTATTCGATTTGAGGTCGGTGACAACAGTTATGGCACGAAGCACCTTACCCGCCTTGCCCGGTATGGCCTTCACGTTCAAGATGTGGATTTCTCGAGATGTGTTATCATGGGCTACGCTCACACCGTCACCTGCACCTTTGATGGACAAGATTTTGAAGGGTGCAGTACCGCGTACAATAACCTTACCACCAGCCTCCACCCCTGACTTGATGGCACCCAGAGCTAGTATCGGAGGTGTAGCCACAAGAGGAGGTTGAATCTCGACAGTTAGGGGCACCCGGACTTGGGCAAGACCGAAAACGTTGGTTTCGACCCAGACATCGGTGAACCACTTACCGACAGGGGTATCTGGACGAAGTTTGACCGTCACTGTGTACACGACTTCATGATCGAGGCGACGAGACTCGACCACAGTGGGGACGACATAGTTGCTGTCCGCCCTCACTTTCGTGATACGAGCATCACGATTGCCGAAGAAGGAAAGATCAACCGATGCAGTAGGTTCTGATCCGGGCTTGACCTGTCCTAGAGCAAGAGATTCAGGAGAAATGGAGAAATCGGTTCGAGTGGTGGCTTGTACGACCACCCTGGCTTCATCGAATGCGGGAGAGCTGAATTGTACGAACACTGTCACCGCTCGGAAGCCTACAAAACGACTGGTGTCCATGCTCGCCTGGAGCGAGGTAGACTCGCCAGGCTCCAAATATCCCTTGAGGGCCACAGCAGTCACGCAACCACACGATACACGAACACTGGAGATCGTCACAGCGTTTTTAGTATTGTTGGTAATTTTGAAGTGATGCTGAAGCGTAGGCCCACGAGGTACAGAACCAAAGTCTTTTTTGAGCGAATCAAACATGGACTCCGACCATGTCGCTCCAATAGATGGAGCAGCCATGACGAAGGCCGCTACGAAAACTATGCAGAACCGCAACATGATTCTTTGTTCCTAGCTGTGTCTTCCGCTCGGGGTCACGCCCGAGATGGTGGCTAGTCTCCCAGAAGACACTATAACTCTTCGGCGCAGGCCGACCTTGGTCAACGCTCACGGTCCCGGTTTAAGCCGTCTTTCTTCGACTAGGTCGGCTACCATCGACGCTTGCGCTGTTTTCGCTACAAGCAGTTAATTTGCCGTATCATCCCCCGTTTACCCCGTCGGTTGCTCGGGCAAGAACGGCAACGAAAACGGCAGCGGCGCCGGCTTTTTTGAGTGCCAGCGCTGATTCATTACAGGTAGAGCCGGTCGTCATGACGTCATCAACGAGCAAGACCCGTTTGCCAACCAACGCAGGATTCGTCGTAGCGGCAAACGCTCCGCGCGGATTGGCGAGCCGTTCCGAACGACGAAGGGCTTTTTGGTCGGCCGTCGCCCTTACGCGCCACAACCGAAACGACTGCATCGGTATGCCCAGCTCGGCAGCTATGCCCCTCCCCACCGCTTCGGCCTGATTGTAGCCCCGGCTTAGTCGTCGTCGCCAATGCAACGGTACGGGCATGGCACAGGTAAGATTTAGCGCGACAAACTGTGGCCGACACTGCGCCGCCCAGGTTTGCCCGACGAGCCGACCCAAGGTTTCGCCGTCGGCGAACTTGAGTCGAAGCACAACCTCACGGAGAAGACCGTCATACACGCCCAGGCGAAAAACTCCGTCAAAATGGAATTTCTTGCCTGCACAGTTCGCACAAGATGAGTAGGGGCCTAAAGTGTCGGCACATCGTGGACAAGCGGAATGATTATCGTGGAACAGAGCCGACTCGCAGCGAGCGCAGAATCGCCCGCCTGGAGTCGGACACAACATACAACACGGTGGGTAGATGAGATCGAGCAACCCATTCCACACAGCATACCTCTCCGGCTCAGGGCAGAACCGGCACCGTCACCCGAGAGGGCATGTCCGGCGTACGAAAGATGCGATGCGTCGCTTTCTTGAAATCCGACGCTTTTGCTGAATAAATATCAACGAACGTCTGTGGGTTGCGATCTACCAGCGGGAACCAGGTCGATTGCACCTGTACCATCAGCCGATGCCCCGGGCGGAACGTATGGTAAACGTCCGGCAACGTAAACCGCACGGTCGCCGCCTTGCCCGACACGAAAGGGATCGGTTTCTCGAAACTGTCGCGGAATTTACCGCGCATCACATCCCCACGGATTAATTGCTGATATCCGCCCATTTTAACACCTGCGGGATTAGGTGATGGGTCGGGGTAATCGCCGGGATAGACGTCGATTAGTTTGACCACGAAATCGGCGTCCGTCCCAGTCGTCGAGACGAACAGGTCCACTTCGATCGGCCCCGCCACGGTCACATCGCGTTCCAACTCGGGCGTCTGATACACCAGAACATCCGGCCGTTGTGACGCGAATCGCTGGTCGGCCGTCATGTATTCCGTCACCATGCCGATGACGGTTTTGTTAATGTACGGCACAGGACGAGTCGGGTCGCTGATGTATTCATCGTGAGCCGCTCCGTCCTTGGTCGCTTCGGGCGGCAAGTCACCAAGAACACCTTCGGGGTGGAAGTAAAGCTTACGCGACTTCACGTTACGCGGTGGCCAGGTATCGTATTTGCGCCAAACATTGGTGCCCATCTCGAATACCCACGCCTCGGGAGCCTGATCGAGTTTCTCGCCCTTGAGATGATGCTCGAAAAAGGGCAACTCGATTTGCTTGCGATAGTATTCGGCCGTCTTGGCGTTGAATGACACATCACCCAGGGAATCGCCGTCGCCGTTGCTCCAACCGCCGTGAATCCAGGGCCCCATGACGAGGCGGTTATTGGTCTTGGGCGAGTGTTTCTTGATGTTTTTGTAGACTTCCAGTGCCCCGAAAAGGTTTTCGGCATCGTACCAGCCACCGACGGTCAGAACAGCGGGACGGACATTCCCGAGGTGTTGGCGAATGTTACGAGCTTTCCAGAAGTCGTCGTAAGTGCCGTGCTTCATGACGTCTTCCCAGAAGGCCAGTTTGCCCTCGAAAAACCGTTGGTTGGCCTCGTTGAGTCGGCCTAGCTTGAGGAAGAAGTCATAGCCGTCAGGCGTACCGTGGTCGAAGTTCGGATCAAACTTGCGGACAGGTTGCGGGCGGGGACGATCGAAGCGGGCCAGGAAATTGAACAGGTGAGGCAAGAACAACGCGCCGTTGTGATGGAAATCGTCACCGACGAACCAATCCGTGACGGGAGCCTGGGGCGAGGCGGCTTTGAGGGCCGGGTGCGCCTCAATCATGCCCGTGACCGTATAGAAGCCGGGATACGAAATGCCCCATTGGCCGACGCGACCGTTATGGTTGGGAATGGTTTTCAGTAAGAATTCGATGGTGTCATAGGTGTCGGTACTTTCGTCGATTTCGTCGTTTTTTCGTGCTGGACGATGGGGACGCATGTTGACGAATTCCCCTTCGGACATCCAGCGGCCCCGGACATCTTGGTAGACGAAGATATAGCCGGCGCGAGCAAACAGGGCCGAAGGACCGAGATCGTTGGGATAGTTGCTCGGGCCGTAGGGACGGACACTATAAGGCGTGCGTTTGATGAGTATGGGATATTTTTTGCTATCATCTTTGGGAACGTAGACGGCGGTGAAGAGCCGTTTGCCGTCACGCATGGGGATGCGATATTCGTACTTGGTGTAGCCCGCCTTGACCTCGGCGAGACCCTGTGCCCAGCAAACGACAGGAGCGGAAGCGACCCAAAAATAAACAGCGAACCATATGAAAGCCGCAAGACGTGAGGAATACATGCCGGTGTGCCTCGGAAAGACGATAGCAAGGATGAGACCATGCTAGGAGCCTGGAGGAAAGACGGCACCGTTAAAAAACGGCAGTTTCTTCACATCAGATTCGCCTATGCCCCTGTGTGTTCGTAAAACGGACTTCGCCCCGGTTCAGTGCGAGATAGTGAGATGTCCGAACCTCCCAAGGGTAGAGTAGTGGGGCGAGTCGCGGTCACTCGCCTATGCGGCTGTAAACAGGAATTTGAGCAGCTCGCCGGCGACCGGTTCAGCGAACAGCGCTTGGCGAAATTCCGCAAGAGTCGTTGTCCGGTCTGCGCGGCTAAGTATGCCGAAGAACAAAAGAAACTCGCCTTGCCAAAGGCCGAAGCGTACAAGAATCTACCGGCCGGTACGGTAATTTCGCTGGTAATGCGTTCGGATGGCCAATGGGTAGGACGCCTATCGGCTGATGGCCGAGTGGCGGAGACGCGAGGCCAAGGGCTGGAAAGCACGCTGTTGACGATTGCGCGACAGTGGCTAGCTGGTCGGAAGTAGCGTAGTAAGTAAGCAAAAAGTCCCAAGCATTTGTCCTGAGAGGAATAATGCCGGGACTTTTTGCTATGTCTTGATCCTGAAATTGCTCAACCTTTGTGCAAAATTCTCTACCAGACTGATCAGAAATTGATCTTGAACGGCTGGAGGATAATTCCGTCCTGATTGTCAAAAATGCTGGTCGCCAACACACCCGACCAAAGACGGCCGGTGATAAAGCTCGCGTTACCGGTTGAATCCATAACCAGTGTGTGATTGCCAAACAAACCGAACAGAACATCGACCTTGTACAACATGTCGGCACCGCTCAATGTCAGTTCTTCCTGACCTGCGGTACCCGATTGCGACCCATTCCCGCCGCGATAAATAAGCATCCCATCAGGCGCGGTAGCGATATTGGTTCGGTTTTGACCGTTACCCAGCTTGATGAAGATATTTCCCGGCACGGTACCCGTAAAGGTGGATAGGTCATTCGCCCCGTTGCCACTCCATACATACACATCGCCTGTGACACTGCCGGTGTACGCTAGGATGTTATCGCCTTCGCCCATGGAGATTCGCAATGAACCATCAATAGCCCCACTGATTGTGTATGCCCCAGAGTTGCCACCACCACCCAGGGCCGTGATCGACACGGAATTACGCACGACCGTGTTCGTGCCAAGGATAACAAACTCACCAATATCACTTGCCAAACCGAGGTTCAACGACAAGTTGCCATTAATGATACCTCCTGTTGCTGCAAGGGTTTGATCCAACACGAACTGATCACCCAGTACCGTACCCGTCACCGAGACATTGCCATTGACGGTACCAAAAATATTCACGTTTAGGAAATTGGGAGAAGTGGCATTCGTAACCGTAAGACTACCGCCAATCGTTGTGAGATCGGAAGGGACAGGCTGACCTATATCGACAGAATCGATGAACGATGCGCTCACATTCCCGCCCACCGACGAGCCGGGACCAACGAATAGACCGTCCCCACCATTGTTGAAGGCTGCATTGCCTCGAACGTTTCGGCCGACCGCAGTGAGATTGCCGCCGATTGCCAGCGCACCCGCTGTCGTGGCCCCCGGGTTACCGAAAACTCCTACTTGAAAAATCTCGCTGCCAGAACCGCGAAGGAAAGTCAGGTTTCCTCCAAGTTTTCCACCCGCAGCCGTGCTATAAACACTTACCGGATTTTGATCCGTAAGAGACAAATCGCGATCTCCAAGACCCAAGTTCAGAAGGACGTTACCACCGAAGGTACCATTAATATCGACATTAATATCAGTATTATAGTAGTTTAGATTGATCGACAGCAACCGACTCACCGAGAACGGACCAAACGTCCTTGTGGTCGCCGCCTTGTCCTGAATCGTGAAACGATTAGGAGCTGTTTGCTGCACCAAAAATTGCTGATTAGTTCCATTTTCGGCGACCGGCGAACCAGTAATGAATAGATCCGGTCCTATCGAACGAACGACAATCGCCGGGCAGACGCGATTTTCTAAAGAATCTAGCTTGAGGTTGGATCGCCTGCGTTGAAGAAACATGGTTTACTCCCAGAGATTATTCTAAACAGAGATTCTGCCTGGAATCTTAGACAATCTTCACATTGTCAACACTTCAAACAAAAACCCCCATACTGTCGAGATTAGCTTAAGTTATACAGATCACAAAAACGAGTGGTTTCAGACGATATTTCATCTTGCCCAAACTAATCTGCCTTTATTTGCACCAAATCAACTATTTACGTAATTTTCAAAGCATCCCGTGCAAAACACGCAACCAGATCAATCGATATATTTGGCACTCATTCTCCACTTTTCCTCAAAAAACGAGACAAAACCGGGCATCTTAGATGCTTTACAGCAATTTGTTCTTGAAGTGCTTTGCGATGTGATAGTGTGGTGACGTTGGTATTTGCTGAAGAGAGAAACAAGCTTTGACCTCAGCAAGTCAGCTACCGTCAAGCTACTTGTGCCGCAAGAAAAATCGATAAGCGTTCGGCCATTGTGCCGGCGAATCGACATTGATATCGGTACTATAGTGGTTTAGATTGATCGCCAGCGACCGACTCACCGAGAACAGACCAACCGTCTTTGTGGTCGCCGCCATGTCCTAAATCGTGAAACGATTAGGAGCTGTTTGCTGCACCAAAAATTGCTGATTAGTTCCAT
>RGDT01000062.1 GCA_009918525.1 Planctomycetia bacterium | reverse complement strand
AATCCCGACTACTATCCGTGGAATCATACGCCATGACATGTTGGCTTCCTTTCTTTAAGCCGGGAAGATAGCATGCCAGGCGAGGACGGGGTCAAGCTCACCTGGCGGCAGTCGGTCATTGTTGTAGAATGAATTTCTAGGTTTATGAAGAAAGGGCCGCGAGCGATGGCGACGCATCGACTACCGTTTGAGAAGGAGATCTATGCCTTAGAGGACCTGCTAGCGGATCTGGAAGCACGTAGTGCCGCCACCGCCGGCGAGGAAATCCGACGACTGCGCCGCGAAACCGTGGCGCTGAAGAAACGGATCTACAGCGAACTGACGGCATGGCAAACAGTGCTCGTTGCTCGACACGTCGAAAGGCCGCACACCAGTGATTACATCGAGTTGATGTTCGAAGAATTTGTTGAACTACATGGCGATCGAGCTATCGGCGATGACCGAGCTATCCGCACAGGCTTCGCCCGCTTGGGTGATTTTCGGGTCATGCTCATCGGTCATCAAAAAGGCCGGACACTTCAAGATCGCCAAGCCTGCTTCTACGGCTGTGCCCATCCCGAGGGATACCGAAAGGCTCTGCGGTGCATGAAGATTGCCGCAAAGTTCAAAGTACCCGTGGTATGCCTGATTGATACTCCTGGTGCCTATCCTGGTATTGGAGCAGAGGAGCGAGGTCAGGCTGCGCTGATCGCAAACAATCTTCTTGAGATGGCTCGCCTGGAAACTCCGGTCGTGTGCGTTGTCATCGGTGAAGGTGGCTCAGGGGGCGCACTTGGTATCGGGATTGGCGACCGGGTGAGCATGTTGGAACACGCCTATTACTCAGTGATCAGCCCTGAAGGATGTGCGGGCATACTGTGGAAAGTGGGCAACGAGGAAACTAATCCGCTCGCAGCCGATGCGCTAAAACTTACTTCGCGCCACCTGGCCAAACTCGGTGTGATTGATGATGTAATCCCCGAGCCGCTCGGCGGAGCACACCGCGATCATCGCGAAATGGCAACGACTCTGAAAACCTATTTGCTCCGCTATCTTCGCGACGTGCGGGGGCTGGCGATTCCGGAGCTTTTGGAAGCACGGTATCAAAAGTTCCGCCGAATGGGCGTCTTCACTCGTAAAACGCCAGCGACCTAATTTTCGCGTGCTCGAGCAGGCCAGGGGAGGGCCGACAGGATGTCACCCGAGATACAGTTCAAAATCGTCAACACTGCTTCTCTGCCATTTTGGGCACTGATGATTTTCGCGCCTCGGTGGTGGCTGACACGGCGAGTGATGGAATCCTATTTTGCCCCTGGTTTGTTCGCGGCTATCTACGTCGCCTTTATTATTCCTGCTCTGCCAAACGTTCTGGCGATGTTGGCGTCTCCTCCAAACCTGGAAAACGTCGTTAGCGAGATCGCCAAGCCTCAAGCGTTTGTGGTTGCGTGGATTCACTACTTGGCCTTCGATCTGTTTGTTGGCCGCTGGGAATATCTCGATTCCCGGGAGAGAGGCGTAAGCGTCTGGCTGGTGGGCCCTTGTCTATTCATGACATTGATGACAGGCCCACTGGGCTTCTTGGCATACCTCGCAATTCGTGGAACGACAATCTTCAACCGTAAGTCTTGAATTTGCATGCAGTTCCAGCGAATTGATTTAACTAAACATAACATACATTATCGGACGTTACATACTGCCCAGCTCACAAAGCATAGGCTGTCGGAACCACTAGCTAACGTCCGATAATGAATCTTATGTTTAATTAATTTGATTATATCGAGGCTTATTCATGCGAAGCCAATCGGCTTTTTTAATCGTCGCGATTGGCCAGCCTTTCTGGTTAAAGTCTCGCTGATGGCATTCGCGATTAGCGACTCGAAGATATCTCCGTGATCGAGCGGCCTTTCGGTGTCGGTAACGACACGACGCGTGTTGAAGTGTCTTCACGAGTCTGTCGTCACTAATCGGGTCGTAATGAGGAAATGAATCGGTGCCGATGAGAACGCGCTCGCTCTACTCTTCGGCTTTGCACTAACGATGATTTACCTTCTTGGATTGTTCACGATGCTAGCCGGATCGCGTGACGTTTCTGGTGTGGTCGCTGATTGGTTGGTGGGCGGCTTAATGGCTGGTTCGTGCTTCATCACCGCGAGCTACGACGTACCGGGGATCTGGCACTCATCGTGATGGCGATGTTCTCTTCGTGGCCAATTGCATTGAGGGCTTGCTTTTCGGTTTGGGTGACACCCGGCGTTAATTAATCCGTTGGTATCTGGTGGCCTTTGCCTGTCTTTTTGGTCAAGGTGTTGCTCGTGCTGGCGCTAGCCAATTAGCGACGCGAAAAAATGATCGCATGATTATCCTCGTCCGTGACCTTCCAGCCAGGGTCGGTTCGAAGTGTGTCAGCAAGAGCGGTATTTGGCTCGATGCAGGCCCAGTCAACTTGAGATAGTTTCTCGCGCCAACCTGGTGCAGCTTTTATAATTTCAAAATATTCTTTGATACGTTCCCTGCCCTGTACCTCATTTCGGTCATCAATCCAGTTCAAGACATTTGGCCATCCATGCCAGGTGACATAGCCGCCCCAGTTGTAGCCGTGAAAGACAACCGGGCGACGGCCTTTTACTTCGCGCCACGTATCTAAACGTTGAAGAAACCGGTCGAGCATCCGGCTAGGAATCATGGTCTGGTTGTGTTCGGAGAATTGTCCCTGAACCAGTTTGGTAAACCCCAAAAAGAGGATGGCCACAATCGCAGACCATAGCCACGGCACCGGGCCACGAATGGTATGAAAAAGCCGACCAGGCTGGATTGAGACGTCCGCACGAATCAACCAGGCGTTGACCCAAGAAATTGCCGCGCTGGAACGGGCAAGTAAGGGTATGGCAACCACGACCCAAAGGGCAACGTAGCGAAATCCACCCAGAGCGAGATAAAACCAAACGACAGCGACACTTAATTCCACTAAATGTGGTCGGCGAGCAGTAACAGCCATTAACGCTGGAAATGCGACGATGATCAAAGCAAACCGAAACGCCCCTGCTCCGCTGAAATCGGGCGGCAGCCATTCTTGGTGGAGCTTCATGAAAAAAGGATCACCTATTAACAGCCCAATCCAACGATATAACTCGATACCATATGGATTAATAAGAGTTACTAAAATACATAAGACAAAAACGAATGACAAATGTAAGGCTCGACTCCATGCTGCGGCATTGCCGAATATTGATATCGCTAATTCAGCACCAATACCGATAATCATTGTTGTTAATCCAGCAATAAAGCCGCCATGAATATTCGACCATAATAAAAAGATTGGAATCAGAAGGAATATAGATTTATTCGCCTTCCCTTCATGGAAGCGAGACAAAAGACGAGCGACCAAGAAAAGGAACAAAAGTGTAAACAGATTCGGGCGAGCACTCCAAGAACATGCGGTTCCCATCAAGGCAATAGTTGTCCAAGCAGCCGCAAGTCCCCAGGGTAAACCGTCGGAAATCAGAGCCAGGTAAATCCATCGAGCCAACAATGCGATGGGTAAGGCCGAAAAGAAGGCTAAGCCTTCTAATCCTGACCATTTCCACCCTATCCAGAGAGGGAGTTCGCCGAGCCATTGGTTGGTAAGCCAGCGACGAGGACGGTCGTCTCGGCGGTCGGTAAAGGGGTCTTGGGTGAGCCAACCGCCCTGAGCGATCATCGCATCGATATTGCGCAGATGCCAGCCGACCCCTGGATCATCCAGCAACATAGCTTCTCGCGATTCGCGAAAAACAATCAACAGACTTAAGACAAAGATGAGATCAGCCAAGCAAGGTTGATACCATCTTCGGATTGATGTCATGATCGTACGCCAAATAGGGAGGTTGTTGTCGGTGTGTTATTGCCATTTTCGATTAAGGCGTCGAGAACATACAAGGGTCTATGTTGAACGTGGCGATGTGTACGGACAATATATTCGCCCAGTAGTGCCAGACACCCGAACTGGATATTCCACAATCCCAAAAAGCCGAGAGATACCCATCCCCAGGCCGGGATGTCCCATCGACCGAATAGCCAACCGATAAAAACAACTAGAGCGATGAAACTACTGGCCATAATGCAACCTATCGCGGTCAGTGTGATGATGAGCGAAGGTAATGTTGAAAAAGCGGTGATCGTGTCCAGAGCCAATTTGAGCAACTTGCTATAGCGGTATTTGGTGATTCCGCCGTAACGTGGTCTTCGGATGAAACCGACACCGACCTGGCGGAAGCCGATCCAGCTAATCAGTCCGCGAAAAAAACGCGGATCCTCGTTGAGTTGTCGATAAACGTCTAGCACTCGTCGATCCATCAGCCGAAAATCCCCTGTATCTGGTGGGAACTTGATGTCGGCAATCCTGGCCATCAGTCGGTAAAACAAATAGGAAGTCGCTTTTTTTAGCATCGACTCGCTCTCACGGCGGAGTCGGACACCATAGACGACCTCGTAACCTTCACGCCACTTCGCAAGAAACTCGCCGATTAATTCTGGCGGATCTTGCAAATCGGCATCCATGACGATGACAGCCCTGCCGTGTGCGTGGTGAAGTCCAGCAGTTGTCGCCATTTCGTGGCCGAAATTGCGAGATAAGGCGACGACACGCACCGTTGAATCACGTCCAGACAATTCTGTGAGGATGGCTCGCGACCGATCGGTGCTGCCGTCATCGACAAAAACCATTTCATAGCTTTCACCTAACGCATCGAGATTTTGCTTCAATTCGGTATAGGTTTGGCTGAGAACCTCTTCCTCATTGAGCAGAGGGATGACTACGCTAAGTGTCGGAGGTAGATTATTCATGGACGATAACATATCGACCCGCACGAACGGAGTCATCCGCAACTACCCTGACCGACATGTGGGGCATAACCGAATGACTATCTCAGGGTCGATAACCCTATATGGAGCCATCGATTTGCTTCGATGGTTGGGAAGCAGTCGCCGAAGGACGTCGGCTGCTAGATGCGAGTTCCTTGGAACCACGGTCCAGAAGTACAATGACGCTAATGAAAACTACTAAGATCCGTGCCGGCATGGTCGGTGTCGGTATGATTTTTGAAGAAACCTACTGGCCTCTTTTCGTGCAAGCCCATCGACATGGTTGCTACAGGCGCGATTTGGGTGCCTACGAAATCCAACTCTCGGCTACGGCCAGTCTGACCGGTCGCCGTGCAGCGGGGTATGTCGATCACGCTAATGCGATCGGAATGCCGCCTATTACTAATTGTTACGGCAGCGACGCCCTGCCCCGACTATTGGCTTCAGGGGTCGATGCGGTGTGCATCGCAACTCCGGATGATCGGCATTTTGAAGCGGCCAAAGCTGCTCTCGAGGCCGGGAAGCACATTTTAATTGAAAAGCCGAGTGTACTATCGCTTCACCAGCTAGATGAGTTGACGGCACTGGCTCGAAAAAAGGATGTCCTGGCTCGGGTCGTCTATCACAAGCTGGCTGACCCCGATCACAAGAAATTGCGTACTCATGTGGTTGATGGCGTGCTGAATCACGTCAATAACGGTTATTGTTCATTGCTGGAACCCAAGAGCATCGCCACGGGTCAGTTCTCTGAGTGGGTAAACGGACGCAACCCCGGTACCTACGTCGCAGTTCATTACATTAAGCTAATCGATTTCACTTTCGGTGGTTCGTGGCGACTGTCACGAGTAAGTGCAAACGGGCAACGCGGTATTGTCGGAGTAGCAGGTGGAACGACTTGGGACAGCGTGCAGCTTCAGATGACTTACGTCTACCCGGATGGTCGCGAGGCAGCGTTCGATATTCACACCAGTTGGGTGACGCCCGACGATTTCCCTGGTTATGTTGACCAAGAGGTGCAATTTCGTTTTGATAATGCCGTTTGGCTCGCTCATCAACGCAAGCGTGGCGTCGAGGTGGCTGTGGAAAATCGAACGCCGCGCGAACTAAAAAACACGCCGAACCATCATTACAATGGGAAGTTTATCGAACCATGGGGAGAACGCAGCCAGCGCGGTTACGGGATTGAAGTCATCGGGCGGTTTTTTGAGGAAGTAGCGTTCGTGGAGTATGGCCCGGCTTCCGAACGTAATGCCCGGCTCGAAGCGATGCGGTCACTCCATTACACCGACTTGGAAGCCGACCGCGCGACCGTTGCCACCGTTCAGGCCATGGAAGCCATTTTGGCGGCCCACGCAGGAGGGAAACCAGGAGCGGTGGTGAAGATCGACGCGCCACAGGGACTAACAATTTATCTTCCGGGCGAAGCAGGTGAAGTGCTTTACGACCGAAAAATTCAGGCCTAAAGATTCTTCCTTGAAATAGCGAGCTTTAGGCCGCAAGTTTCCTTATTACCGATATTAATTCTCGGTAGTAAGATGAACCATAGAGACGCAGAGACTTACTAGCGGAATGAAACGGTAGATGGTTGGTAATCAAATGCAACTGTATTTATGTTTACTTGCTGACAACAGACGTTTTATCAATTACTGCCTGACCTTGCACTCTTAGTGCAGGTTTCGCAAGATAAATAAAATATTGCCGAACGGAGAACTCTCCATGACTACCTCATTACATCACAGCGGTGAAAATCATTCTAACCACGCTCGCGACACGATTGCCAAAGTCGAGCCGCGTTCACTCCGAACCTTTACGCCGACTCAGGCCGTCCTGGCGCGTTCGGCTGGCGTTTTCCACTGGACGCCGGAAGGCAAACGCCTCTACGATTTCTCGTCGGGGGTACTCGTCGCTAATCTGGGACATAACCCTACGTCTTGGCTATCTCGATTCAAAGAACTGATGGGCTGGGATGCTCCGTCCGATGGGCCCTACACCGAGGCGCTTACCCTGACGGCTTACAACGCGATTACTCCCTTGGAGGCCGAAGCGAGCGAAAAGCTACTCGCCACTTTGCGCGGGGAAAAGGGTGGCTCGCGAATGCAGACAGTAATGTGGGCGGCATCCGGCTCCGAGGCGGTTCAAAAGGCCATCTGGGCTGCAATGGCTCGCGATAAAACCCGAGAAATGATCCTCGCCACTCGTTTTGGGTTTCATGGGAAAAAAGGTTTAGCGGGGGCCGTTACCGGTAGTGAGACAGACAAAGAGCGCGATCCGCGCGTGCGGTTTATCTCTTTCCCGATGGCGGAAATCATCGACCTAAGCAAACGGGGTCAGCCAATCGACCTTGGGCCGTATCGTCGTGAACTTGAAGCGCTCTATCACCAATTCGGACGTCGATTGACGGCCCTGATCACTGAACCCTACATTGGTGGTGGAGGTAGTTATCATCCACCGGCCGAGTACTTGCAACTGCTGCAAGCGTTTTGCCGGGAACATGACATCGTATTTATTCTCGATGAGGTTCAGGCAAATTTTGGCCGCACACGTGAACTCTTCGCATATTCGGCCTATGGCTTGGAACCGGATATCGTGGTTCTAGGCAAAGGATTGGGCAACGGTGTACCTGTGGCCGCGGCAGTCGGACGACAAGATCTGTTCAGCTGTATGGACTTTGGCGAAGGCTCCGACACCTGGAGTGCCAATCCCATGTGTTGTGCCGCTGTCTTGGCCACACTCGAAGAATTCGCAGCCCACGACATCATCGGGCACAGTCGCCACGTTTCGCGGGTCATCGAAGAAGGGTTGATACGTTTGAAGTCATTGCCGTTTGTAGCCCATGTACGCGGCGAGAATGAAGGCATGGTCTGGGGCGTCGAGTTCAAGGACCATGCCGGGAAGACGGCAGCGGAATGGGCCAATGCTGCCGTCTTAGCATGTTATCAGGGTGATGGGGTAGACGGCATTCACCTGCTCGGCCCTCTTGCGAAAAAAGTAGTTCGCATTTCGCCGCCGCTAACAATGAGCGAAATCGAGGCGCGTGAAAGCATGGAACTGATGTTCCGCTCATTGAGCGGGACGACTCGGCCGGTCTTGGCCGTCTGATTGGACTTCTTTCATCGCATCAAGAATACCCATCGTGCGAGCAAAGGATTGCTTGTTCGCACGATGGGTATGTATTATGGCCTTCTAAACTTTTTCGCTTCAAGTGTGGCTATGGGACTCAATAGTCACTTTCTTGAAAGAAGCTGTTGATTCCCATCTCGCTGAAAGCTATTGAACAAATCTGGGAGGGGCCATCATGAGCCGTCGTTCGTTTCTCGTTGGTGTAGGTGTTTTCTCCGTTCTGATCGTCGGTTTTTTGGGCGGTCTTTGGCTACTACTGCGTTACGAGCCGAGATTTTACACTCGCTTATGTGCGCCTCAAGAACATCGAACTCTAAACTCGCAACAGTTCTACAAAACCTCCTCAAGCCTATTCAGTCAGATTGAGGAAGGTGGCGGGTTTAGTGCAACTTTCACAGAAGAACAGGTCAACGGATATCTTTCTGAAGGTGTTCACAAAGCCGGTCTAGGCGATAAATTGTTTCCCGAAGGTGTTCACGAGCCACGGTTAGCCTTTGAGCCTGAACACATTCGATTGGCATTTCGATATCGATCAACATTTGTCAATACGGTGATTTCCGTGAGTCTGAAGGCTTGGCTTCCCGGGAATGAATCAAACTTGCTGGCCTTGCAACTTGAAACCTTCAAAGCGGGATTGATCCCAATATCGGCCCAGTGGCTGCTCGAGCAGGTATCGGAAATTGGCCGAATTAATGGTGTTGAAGTGAATTGGTATCGTTATGAGGGGAAACCGGTCGCTCTGCTCCGTTTTCAGGCCGACCGCGCCAAGCCAAACCTGTCGCTGAAACGTCTTTTCCTCGATGCCCAAACCTTTACGATTCAGGGTGATTCCGTCGAAGCACGGCCTGGTATCAGATAAATGGACCACTGCATGTTATTGTCTGACAGACGTTCCATCGTAACTACGCCTTCGAGATGATTGCTTTTCAAATATCCCATAAGTTTCGTCTCCTCCTGGAGCAACCATTCTAAAGTGCCGCTCACCTCACGTCGGACTTCACCTCTTCCTCCGCTGATTGGCCCTTCATAATCGAGATAAATCTTGCGATGATCTGCGATGCGTTCTGCAAATTGTGTATCATGGTATCTCGGTGGCCGGTCCAATCGCCATGTCCAAAGCGATTCCTCCACTTCAAGCATGAGATCCCAGTGTAAGAAAGGGTGATTATGCTTTAAAAGAACAAAACGTGTCATCGTTATAATCCGCACAGTCGTTATATTTAGAACTCTACGCTGTCTGGGAAATGTTAGAAAAATTGGATTGATCCGAAAACCTAGCGTAGATTTTCTCTGGCGAGCGAAAGCTAGCCCACAGCGTGGCAGTGGCAGAGTGCTTCTCTTGGAGAGTGGTACTCAAGCTGGGAACTACTGACACGACCTGTGAATCACATTGCTCCCATGGATAGGTTGTTTATGGGGGCAATGTACTTCATGCGGCTATTGTTTCAGCCTTTGCTGCACTCAAAGGCTTGAAGCCTTTATAAACCAATAGCCGGCCAACAAATCGTTCCATTAGGAAAAGTGGAGTCAATCGCAGTAAAGTCGGTACTTCGGCGCGACGCAGGTGTCGTCGGCTCAACTTGGCTTCGTTGAATCGATTCAGTAATCGCCATATCTCAGCTGTTGTGTAGCGGTGCCCTCCCAGAAGACCAGATGAGCATGATTTTTCTGCACGTCCACCGGGCAACCACCGTTGTAATTGTTCAATGGAGCGAGCAGCCGGAACAACAAGCATTATCTTGCCTCCCGGTTTCAGTACGCGATAGACTTCATCCAAGGCTGCCGGAAGTGTTTCACTTGCTAGAGGACCGGTTAAGCACACCACGTCAATACTCGCCGTTGTCGCCGGGAGAGCGAAGCACGATGCGTGTTCACAGCGAGCAGATAATCGGCGTAGATCGAAGTTTCGCTGCACCAGGTCTCTTTGCTCAGTTGAAGAGCATACCACGATCACCTCGCAGCCGTTACGCGCGTATCCTACCCAATCACTGCCCAATCCACCCCCTATACCTAGAACTTTTTCACCAGAATGTCGGGCAAATTCCAGCGACGCGGGCAGCCAATGTCCCTGTCTTTGATAACGTAACCGTTCAGCTGATTGATACCAAGGTAGTGACAGCAATGGGACAGGTTCTAGGTCGCGCGGTAAGGGACGAAGGATTTCTCCCCGAAATAGCTCTTCCGCGAGCGATTCACATCCCGATGGCGGTGCGGGATCGATCAGGGGGAGGCTTTCCACCCCAGCCCAGATCTTCAGAAGCCCCGGCCGTCCTTCCGGCATGTGTACAAATCCCCCAGAACGAGCTTTCCCTAGCCCGTTGATTTCCGTCAGTAGTAAAAAATTCTCAGCGAATCAAGATCGATTCTCCGCCGACGAATAATCCAATAGAGGGGCATCGCTCGACGACCGCGTCATGCTGTCGTTTCAAGGAGATCGGGGATGTTAGGCAATCTATGGTCGCAGTTCAAAGAAATTTTCAGCCCAAAAATGGACGATGCCGTGCTTCGCCGTAAACTGGGCGAACTGCGTGCTCAGACTCCAGTCCCAGTGATATGGCTGCTGGGAAAAACCCAGACGGGCAAAACTTCTGTTATCAAATTCCTTACCGGGGCTGAACGCGCAGAAATCGGCCGGGGCTATCAACCTTGCACGCGATTCTCCAGCCTTTACGAATTCCCCGACGGCGAGAGTCCGCTCATGCGGTTTCTCGACACACGCGGCCTGGATGAACCGGGATATGATCCTGCCGATGATATCGGTGCATTCGATTCACGCGCCCATGTAGTGGTTGTGACGGTTAAATTACTGGATCACGCTCAAGCAACGCTTATGAATGCTCTCCAAAGCATTCGGACGGCTCGGCCTGAACGACCCGTTGTGCTTCTTGTAACTTCTTTACACGAGGCATATCCTCAAAAACAGCATCCCATTCCCTACCCGTTTGGTACACCCGAGGAATCATCGCTCCCCCCCGCCCTCCAAGAAAGCCTCTCTGCTCACCGTCAGCGTTTCGCTGGGCTGGTTGACCGAGTGATTCCAATTGATCTAACTCCGATGGAGGAAGGTTTTCACGAGCCGAATTATGGCGGTGATATTTTACGTCAGGCTATTTTTGACTTGCTTCCCGAAGCTCAGGCTCAAACGTTTCGAGCACTGGAACTGGCCCATAACAATCTTCATGACCTTTATGCTCAAAAGGCGATTCCTACCATTCTGGCTTTTTCGTCCATGGCGGCGACTGCGGGAGCGGTGCCTGTTCCATTGGTTGACACTGCTCTGTTAGCCGGGGTCCAGTCAGCCATGCTGCATCAACTGGCGAAGCTCTACGGTCACGCGCTTACGAGCGAGCGTATCGCTGAACTGGCGGCAGCGTTGGGGATAGGTTTTGTCGGTCGTCAAGTTGCCCGGTCGCTCATCAAGTTCATCCCGGTCATTGGCACCGCAGTTGGCTCGGTAAGCGGCGCTCTATTAGCTGGCTCGTCCACATTTGCCCTGGGTAAAGCATTCTGCGTGTATTATCGAGCGGTTCTCGATGGCGAGACACCAGACCCGGCTCATCTCAAAGCTTATTACGAAGAACAGTTCGCCCTAGCGCGGGCGTCCTGGAACCAACTGCGCAAGGGGGGTGATAAATCATGAAAACTGGTATCTGGCGTTTATTGATCATCGCGGTGCTACTGGCTGGACCGCTCTTGGTGCTGGCTGGATTCGGCTCGTATTATTTATGGGAGCGAGGCTGGAGCCTGGCGGTCTGGTTTCCCATGATGGGGCTGTTTTTTCTCGGTAATTATCTTGCGTGGTATTGGCAGCGATCTCGTTCGTTGCTTCCGACCCCGGAAGTTGATCTCGGGTTACATTACACCGAACGAGATCGTCGAGCGGCCGCGCTCATCGAAGCAAAAGCACGTTCGGCAGTTAAAGACCATTCTAAGCAATTAACTTCCCAGGAATTCTACATCCAGTCGGCACGTGAACTGGCAGATGAACTAGCACAATTCTATAATCCCAAGGCTGCTGACGCGATTGACCGTCTCACCATCCCGGAGATGCTCGCTGCCATCGAATTGGCTGCGGAAGATTTGGCCATGATGGTGGAAAAGTATTTTCCAGGCGGCCATCTCCTAACCATTCGAGACTTTAAGAATGCAGCCCAGTTGACTGCTTATTATCAAACCGGCAGCAACCTCTACTGGGGTGTTATGGCCATTTTCGACCCGATTGGAACCGGATTGAAATATGCCACGTCCCAGGCTGGGGGTAATCTCCCCATGCGGATGTTACAGAGACATCTGGTCGGTTGGTTCTACGAGGCATTTCTTACCCGTCTCGGCAAATATCTCATCGAGGTCAATAGTGGCCGCTTGCGAGTGGGAGCACGTCGTTATCGTGAACTACGCGACCAAATGCAACTCGTTGAGAGCGGAGTTGGGGATGAAAACTTACCGAAAGAAAAGTCCGAATCGGCCGATGAGGTTGCTCGCGTCACCATGACACTCATCGGCCAAGTCAAGTCTGGCAAGTCGAGTTTGATTAATGCACTACTGGGAGAGGAGCGGGCGAAGACTTCGTCGGTTCCCTGTACACAGGGAATACAACGCTACGAGGCCCAAACTTCTGGTATCTGTACGAAACTAACCCTTTTCGACTCACAAGGCTACGGCCACGAAGGACCCCGAAACGACCAAATCGAAAATACATTCCAGGTGGCCAAAGAATCTGATGTGATCTTGTTGGTTCTGCACGCTCGTAATCCGGGACGTCAGGCCGATCTACAAATGTTGCAGCGTTTAAACGAATGGTTCGCCGCTCGACCGGAGCTAAAAGCTCCGCCTGTACTAGCGGTCATGACCCACGTCGACTTGCTCTCGCCTGCTATGGACTGGTCACCGCCTTACGACTGGCGAAAAGGAAACCGCCCAAAAGAATCGAACATTCGCGAGGCAATGGAAGCGATGCGGCAACAACTTGGAGAACATCTCGATGGGGCTGCTCCAGTGTGTACGGCGTCGGGAAAACTATATGGCCTCGATCAAGACCTTATCCCGGCTTTAGTAGTTCAACTTGACGAAGCGCGAGGAGTAGCGTTTGTTCGGACAGTCAAGGCAGAGGCGGATCGCGACCGTATATCCCGCATCGTAGAACAAGCCTGGGCATTGGGCAACGAAGCCGCGGGCACAGTTTGGGGATTTCTAAGGAACGCACAATCGAAAAGGTGAAAGGTTGTATGCAATAAAACCGACGCTGAATCGAGAAATGCCTAAGGGGGACGTTCCCCCCCCTGCTTGTCATCTCAGGGACTCCCGTACCCCGCTTCCTATCTCAGGGCCAGGTGATGAGGATACGGCCTGCAGGCTCTTTCATCCGGAGCCTAACAAAAGGGATGGTGTCGTGAGTCGTGAGTTTCTGTTCAATCTTCACCCGTGATGGGCTGACACGCATTCCCGATTGATAGTGAAGGCTCAGTTCGAGTGTGCCAATTCCGTCGTCTCCGGTCACCGGGCGGGCGTCTGAGATGACGATGCCGCGTGTGTCGGCTGATTGGAATCGGGCTGCGCCGGTTAAAGCAAAAGAGGGCGAGCGTTTCAGCGTGAAGAGATTCAAGCCACCTAACAATTCACGTCCGGTTGAGCCTGTCCAGCGAATAAATCGTTCGCGGGATGCAGGCGTTCGAGTGACAACCCAAGAAATGTTGTAACGTTGGCAATAATCATCAAGTTCGGAGTCCGACCAGTCATCCATTGGTCGGTTCGCGAGACTTCCTTCAACGAGTCCGGTTGCGGTATGTTCGATACCGGCACCGGCATCGAGCCCACCCACGAAGCTCCGCTCCGTGAGAATTGGCAATAGTGCTGTCCAACGCGATTCATGCCGACCACTGGGACGGTCCTCCCAAAGAATGCGGGCATCGCTTGTGGTTAGCGTTCGCAGGTCAGAAACGATCATTGATCGTTCGACACCTAGTCCAATCGACAGTGGACGCGTTTGTATTAACTGGGCGGCACGCTCGCGATGTGAGATCGGCACCACGAAGTAGGCGATTACCAAGACGCTCAGGACAAATGCTGTTGGGGCCAGAAAATGCCGTCGGCGTAAGATTTGAAAACCAGCCGCTGTGAGGCAAGCGACCGGCAGACAGGCAAATATGAGCGCGGGAACAATCAGCTGAGCTGCTCCCAGTCTTCCGACTCGGTCGTACACCAATCCAACGATAGCTAACAGAAAAAGGCTACAACTAGCCGCTCCGACGAGCCGTGCGCCAATGGCTTGCCCACCCCGGTGCATCAGAGACAACCCCGCCATGCATAGCAGCAGCAGACCACCACATATAGTTCGGTCAAAGGTATCACCCCACAGATCCGATTGCAGGAGACCTCCTACCGTCAGTTTCGTGATGAGCGGCGTGTCCAAATCAGGCACAACCCGTAACCACCAAAATCCCAGCAGATCGGTTAACCAGAAAGCGTTGCCGACTAATGCAACGGCCAAAGAGCCGAACAAGGGTAAATGCCATAAGGTGCCGTGGGCTGAGCCGACTGCCAGGTAATAAACGAGATAAGGAGGCAACATCAAAGCCATCAACAATGGATGAGCAAACCAGCCGATCAGTCCAGCGATTACTAATCCGATTAGACTGAGGGATCCAGGTTTATCGTGGTAACGTACTAAAAGACCCGCTTGGACGATCGCGGCCAGAGAACCGAGTAACAGATCGCCGTCACCTGCTTCAATTGCATCACGGCCAGGACGTCCCCACCAAACTAATTGAACTAACAAGACAGCGAGAACTCCAGTGGCGCGTGATAAATGCAAACCACGAGCAGCTACATAAACAGCACAAGGGACGGCTAGACAAATCGAAGCAAGTCCGATCTTGTAGGATGATGGACAAAATTTCCCACCCATCAGTGCTAGGGCTAGCTCTGCCGGTCGACTGCCGCTGTCGAAAACGGGAGTTTTAGGATAACCAGCGTGGAAAGCAGGATCGTAGCAAGTGAGATTACCGCGTTCGCACCAGGTCCGCGCCCCAAGGAAGCCATGATACAAGTGCAAAGGATGACGCCCGGAAACGACTGGATCATCCGAAAGAAGTTGGCGCCAAGGGTCGAGTCCAAATAGACCCAAGGTTAACCAGCCCTGCCAGACTACCAGGGCAATTAGGGCCAACCGCCACCAGCGGTTACGGCCGTACGTCGGAGGTAGCTCGCTCATGGTTGCGATGCTACCTACAAAGCACTAAAGCGGGCAAGATCAACGTTTCGCTTACTCGTACGTGATGGCTTCGGTGATGTTTAATCGGGTCGCCAGATAAGCCGGCCAAAATCCAGCGATCGTCGCCAAGCTGACACAGGCAAGCGTGACGATTCCCCCTTCAATCCAGGGCACGCACAGAGGAAAGATGAAACCCGATTCATCCATCACTAGCAGATAGATGACATACCACTCCAAGGCCAGACCGATGACAAAGCCAATAACTGCGCCTACCAATCCCATTAATACAGCTTCAGCCAAGACAGAACGTAAAATTTGGGAGCGTGTTGCCCCAATAGCACGTAGGAGTCCGAGGTCACGTTGTCGCTGGATAACGGAGATGAACAACGCGCTGACAACACCCATGAGTGCGACCAGCCCGATAACTACTTGCTGAGCATAGGCCAGGCTATAAATTTTATTTAGGCCGTTGTTCAATTCGCGATAGACTTCGGGACGATCTACTACGAAGACCGCATCGGTCTTGCCGAACTGTTCCTTGATGGTTTGCTTGACATGGACAGCATTGGCCCCAGGTTTCAGGAAAATGTCATAAACATCGATCTGTTCGTCGCCGAACTCTCGACGGAACGAATCCAGGTTCATCAAAACCGTGCCCCGGTTCCAGGTGTAATCCACCACAGTTCCGACGACTTCAACAGTCAATTCTTTGTTCCGTCCGGGTAACTGTAGGCGATCGCCCACCTTCACCCCATACAGATAGGCAAAATTTTCGCTCACCGCTACCGTTCCAGGTTCTCGCAAGCGAGGTAACCGGGCAAAACTCTTTGCTAATGGCCTTTCGGTGGAACTGCGATCAAAGGCCTTGAGATCCACCGAAGCGAGCCAAACCAATTTGGGCGAGCCATCGACTGGACTTGTATAATCGAGT
>RGDT01000061.1 GCA_009918525.1 Planctomycetia bacterium | reverse complement strand
CTTGTAGTTCTTACACACCGTCTCCAGCTTGCCGGTCAAGTGGAGGCTCGAGTCCTGGAACTCGTGGCCAAGCCAGCTGAACGTAACGATTTTCGAGCCCTTGCTAACTATGTCCTTGAATTTGAAGTGCTTCGCAAATTTAGGATTTCGTTGAATTTCTTGCAGCACGAAGAAGTTATCAAAACGTGAGCCATTGTGAGCTTTTAGAATCATGGGGCGCCCCTCGAAGGCCTCGTCGTACAGCCAATCGAGAAACTTTGTCATGCAGTCTGTGCCGACTATGACCCGCTGGTCCATCACCTCGAGCACTTGGTCCATTGTCACGCGCTTCTCGTCACCCTCCAGACCCCAGAAGCTGATGCATGTCATCTGTTGCTCGTACTCGAGCATGGGTGGTCCCACGACTTTGCCGTTAGCGTCAAGGTTGTAAGAGCTCGTGTACTTGTCGCGGATGCCGCGCGTCTCGCCGTCCCAGCATATCATGCGGGCGCGGGGCTTAGAATTCGGTAGCTTCAGTTCCTTGAACCTGGCTTGGTCCGGGTCGCACACTGCCGGATGACCTTCGAGTGTTACATAATCGTGCTGACAGTTAGGGCACCTAACCAATGGTATTATTTTTTGAAAGTGTGTGCAATGAGCGTTATGAACTAACAAGATGCCAGGGCTTGCTTGGTACTGCTCGGCCTCGCTATGACTTAGCAGCCGCGGACCGTCAATCTCTCGGAGCTCCGCGTCAACGAAGAACGGCATTGGTCCGAGCTGTAGGTCGTTGATTATGTGACGGGCGCGTGTAACAGCAATCGGGCCTTTAGGTAACTTGTACAGCTCGCGGATTGTCTTGAACAGTTTCGAAGGGGCCACGCGATGTGTGTTGTTCGCTGTCGTCATCTTCTCTCCGACCTTTGCGCACATATGAGCCTGACCGAAAAGTCCTTGCATGCAGGCCAAGACACAGTTATCGTTTTTGCTTTTGTAAGACAGTGTTTGTATGCGGTTTATCATCTTCTTTGTCTCGCGCGTCTTGTCGGCCGCCGCGGAACCGCCGAATGAGAAGCCGTACGAATAGCTTCCAGCTCGGACGGTACGCCCTCCATTGTCTCCTACTCTGAATGACTCCTCAACATCTCCGTTAGAGTCGATTATAACCTGGGCGAATCGATGGTTGAAAGTTACAACACTTGGGTCGTCACGACCGGAGGGCAGAGCGGCGCCTATCTGGTTGAGATTCACTCGGCGCATGATGATGCGGCGGCCAGGAACACGACGGTCGTTGAGTACAATCTGAACATTGGTAGCACCTGGTGGGCGGAGGTCGAGGATGGCGCGCGTGACGCCGGTGAAGGAACGAACGTTCACGGTGGGCACGCCACGGTCTGGAACAAGAGTATAACGGGCGGCAAGTCGCTCACGATAGCGACGGGCGATGGTGTTTGCTGCGGCGACGGCACGAGGGTCGACAACCGGGGCAGCGGCTGCGGCGGCGGCCTCACGGGCCAAGCGCGCGCGGCGTTCGCGCTGGTAGACAGCGGCGGGGGTGTTGCTCAGGGTTCGCGCCATTTTGCTTTAGGCTCCTGGGGTTTTTTCCTAAGGGGGTAACATTTTATTTTTTCTGCCATTCAAACGAATCGCGGCAAAAAAAATAAGGAAATGTCCAGATGCGGACTTTGTGACACGAACAAGTTAGAGAATCGCAGCGACCGCCGCGCCGAGCGCTGCGCCGGCCATGATTACGGCCGCCGCCGAGCATCCGCCAGAACCCGATTCCTTCGGTCTTCGGCCTCGCACACCGTAACGTGCTTCCGGCACACGTTCGTGGTAGCGCCGCGTGGCGTCCGCCCGCTTGAGCGCCGCAATTTCCGGATTTTGGTAGCGGGCCTTCATGTAAATCCTTTTCATTTCGTTACGCTCGGCGTGTGTCATTTTCTTCTTGTCGCATCCGCTGGTAGTCTCAGAAACCGCTGCGGAATCTGCCATATTTCGGTTGTCTTGCAGATTAGGCGTACGATTTTATTTTTCGTGGCGCGCGCGAGGGTGCGTCTAATTCCGCCACCCGAGGACGAGAAAGACCTTTTGCCCTTTAGGCTTGATGAGTGTCGTTGTCGTGTAACGTTTATAGTTAGGTTCTCGCATACGGTAGCGCATCAGTGTGCCCTCGCGGTGCATCTTTTTAATCGGCTTGTAGCCGTGCTCGTTTAGCCACTTCGACGCGGCAGGAGCCGTGAATCCTTGAAAAAGGACTGCTTGAACCTCGCTCATTTGACTCAATGGGCCGACATTTTTTTTCGTTGTCGTAAGCTATAAAGATGAACATGTTCAGGCCGCAAACATATACAAAGCCCGGTGTCACACTCGGGTTCCCTGTGGCTAACAAGAAGCTCGTCGATGGCCCAGACGAGGAGGTGCTCGAGCAGAAGAGCGTGGTGCCCGCTTACAAGGTCCAGGCGTACGGCTCAAGCACAAGGCTGTTCACGAAAGCTTACCAGGATCATGATGCAGGCAAATACGATTTGAAGCTCAAGCGCGAGCCGTCGGGTCAGTTCGGTGCTCTACTTTCAGAGGCGCGTATGTGGCAGGATACAAAAGACACTGAGATTCGTGCGCGCCGCATCATGCGCGGTGACCTCGCAATCCAAGGAATGCAGCCCGCGCTCGATAAACTTTTCAGGATCCCAGCGTCGGCTCAACTTCCCTCCGGCGATGACGCTAAAACGGCTTACTCTGATTTTGCGCGGATAAGTGCGATGTTGCAGACTAACGATTTCGCCAATCTTGTTCGACCAGAGACGATTCAGGCCATCGTGCGCGGAGTCTATTTCCGTGTGAGCACTCCATTGTTCTCCTCTTTCGTCGCCTACATGCGGAGCCCAACCACAGGCTTGCTTCCTCCTCAAATCTCGTCGCGAAACATGTTCATTGACCTCGTCAAGCGCGCAGTTCTCGCCCAAAACCCGGCCTATAAGTGGGAGGATTTTGTCTCTGCTGATGCGACCATGCCTCCTGTTCAACCACAGCAATCAGCACCAGCTGGCGCAACGCCTACAACCCAACCAGCGAAAGACAGTGGGACCGAGTCGATGGCAGGGGAGGGCAAGTTTTCGGGGCGTGGATGAGCTCGTCCGCGAATAAAATCGATAGTGTTTCTTAGAAAAAGCAATGTTCCGCAAACCCACGCAAAATCGGCCGGGGTTTATCACGGTCGGTGCTGGCACTATCAACAAGAAACTCGTCGATGGACCAGACGAGGAGGTGCTTGAACAGAAGAGCGTTGAACCAGCTTACAAGGTCCAGCCGTACGGCTCGAGCACGAAGCTTTTCACCAATGCCTACCGTGTTAAACCAACAGGAGACGTGAAGCTCGGTGAGCCTCTTGTAAGCTTCAGACCTCCAGAGAGCGAGTCGTTGGCCTGGAAAAGGGCGGAAGATGAGAATCGCCGTGTTCAGAAGACGGTTGACGCAATTTTTAGGGCTGAGAAGGTCTCGGATTTTGTTAATCGAATCTACACCCCGAAGCCTGTGGAAGTCTCAGGTCTACAAGGGGTCATGGACTCTAACTCGGACACGATACGTGCGGCGGTTGACGTTATTAATAACACCGGCGCGGCGTCTAAGCCTTTGAACTACCCTCCGACGCAGATGCCGACGACCGGACAGCCAGCAGGGCAGCCAACAGGTCAGATACCGAGCGGACAGCCAGCAGGGCAGCCAACCGGGCAGATACCGAGCGGCAAGCCAGCCGGACAGCCAGCCGGACAACAACCTGCTCAGATTCCGAGCGTACAGCCCGCCGTTAGAGTTCCGAGCGGTCAACCGGCTGTGATACCAAGACCGCCTACAAGCAGCGGCTTGAGTATATTAGACGAAATCCTATCTGCCGGCTATGGCGTGTATGGATTCTTTATAAACGATTCCTTTGCTGTTGGCCCAGTGGTGATGTACGAGCCAGATGTCGGGCCGCCAGTTTCTATAGGTGTGCTTTCTTCTATCATCGGCCCCGTTCTGGTCATCGGTCAAGGTGCGGCTCCTTACTACTTCGGCACGCTAAGGGATATCGGAGCCCGCCGGCTCGTTGGCTGGAACGAAGGCGCGGGTCTGCGGGCTGTGTCTACCATGCCACTCCCAGGTGCTCAACCTATTACAAAGAGCATCGATGTGCATCTCACTTACCAGTCTCTGACATACAGCACAACGTTGGTTCCGTTTATAGCTGGCCGTGCGCCTCCATCTCCACCATTTGTAGCGCCACCAACACAGCCGACAACGGGAACGATAACCCCGGCCCCGACCTCAGGTGACACACGAATTTCAACACCATCAAACGTTCCAGGCGCGCAGACCTCGGGAGCCATTACTTCAGGCGTTGACGCTCTGCGCTCGATTTTAGAGTCAGGAACCGCTGTTAACGCCTTCATCCTAAACAACAGCACGGCGTATGGTCCGGTGCTCTTGTACAAAGGGCCCACCGTGCCACAGAATGTCGCCGTGCTTGCGGACCCTATTGGGCCCGTGCTCATATCTGGGCAAGGGGCAAGCCCTGGTGCTACCCCATACTATATCACAACACACCAAGACATTGGAAACAGGCAAATAACGCCATGGGTTGCGCCTCCCACGAGCGTAGCACAAACTACAACGTTCCCAGTCTTTGGCGCGCTTCCTCTCCTGGCACCGTTTGACATATCAGTCATGGCGGGGCGTAGGTCCTATGACATCACACTAACCCCCGCCCAATCCACGGCTCTTGTTACAACATCCACGGCCTTGGTAATCTCGCCGACCCGCCGCACCGTGCAGCCATTGACAGACGAGCAGATTTACACCACATTTTTTGTGGAACGATACAACCCACCACCCCCGGCCCCGCCTTCAACCACTGTTACGACAGTCGGATCAGATAGCGCGGAGGAAATGGTGACAATCGAGGCCATCAACACGATACTGTTCAACCATACAAACGTTGACCTGTCGAGAACCATTTTCCGTACCGCGCGTAATATGGGGCTCTACGAGGCACTGAAGGCTGTGCCACTTAAAGGTTCTAAAATCTACAATTATGCTCTACACGATCTTGTTTACTTCCAGGAATGGGACGATGATACAGTTGCCGCTCTTGGTCAAAACTTCACGGCAACAGTAGCATACGAGGCATTACGCGAAGAAGTCATTGCCCCGGTACCGGATGAAAAGCTGTCGATGCATATTGTTGACGTTGCCGCACGGTGCGTTGAGGCTGCCGAACAGTTCCTAAAGGCGAGCATGACAGCGACCTACATCCTACACAGCGAAGACCTTCAAATTAATCCATGGGTTATTCGCCCGATACTTCAGGAAGGCCGCCGTGAATGGGACCTCGACTCGATGGACACAGATATCATGGCCAAGTTCTCACAGTTCAGATGGGCCGGTGGGCCTGACGACATGCCAAACAACCCCAAATTTTACGCGCTGTGGCTCCTGCGCATGTACAACCAAGGATACGTGGCGTTGCGTGACGCTGTTGGAACTGCAGTTTGGAAAGTTGCAACTCTCGGTGAAATGATAAACTTTCCAGCCGTTACAACGGGCTACGTGGCAAGTCGGTTCGGCCAGTTTCTAAAGGGTCTTGCGCAAAAGTTTTTCAGCAGGAAATGGGCTGGATACCTTGCGAGCGCGGCACTCAATTTCATCCAGAATCGAAATTTCATGAACTTCATGACAACATCGGCACTGTTCGGAGCCGTGCCTATCGCTGCATTGTACGCAACGCTTTACGGTCAGTACCAATGGTCCGAGGCAGGAGTTGCCCTCTCATCCTTCGTGATAACCACGTTTAACGCCTTTAGATCTAAGGGGCGCGCTGAAGCTCGAGACTTGAGGGATGAACAGGTCCGCACAACTGTCATGGAGTTCGGAATGCAGAGCACCGGGGTAGTTGGGATGCTCAATGAACTTTTTGCACTGTTCAACGACGCTATCGACGCCGCACGAGAAGCAGTCTTACCGATTGGAAACGTTGCGGAGCTCGACCGTAACATCGCCAACAACCTCAACAACCTCGGTCTTACAAGTTATAAAATGAACAGCGACCGTGACGTGATAAAGCGAAGTTTTAGTTCGCTTTTGTCGTACCTTGGCGTACCAGAGGATGCAGTGACCGCGGTGATTAGGTCGATGACTTCAGACGGAGGGTTGTTCTCATTCTACACGTCAGACGACAAGGTTAGCGAAGAGCTGTTCAACGCCCTAACCATTAACACAGACCGCATCAAGACTACGTTGTCCAACTACTTCACTTACAAGTCAAAACTCGCTAACCTGTCTTCACTTACGGTGCAGAAGGAAGCTCTCCGCCAGTTCACACAGAAGTTCGGTGAGAACCGTGTGAGGGGTGAGGGCTCAGTTTTTAAGCGCATGGCTCCACAAGACAGAGACAGATGGTATGCGCTTCTGGCCACCTTGTTCGGTTTACCCGTGCCAGTTGTCACTCAGGTTATCAACGAAGAGACATTCGCAGATGCAATCGAGCCCGAGGACATTGCGCCAGTGGAGACCTTCCGAAGTGAGATAGCGAAGTTCTTCAACCCCGAGAATTCTATCAAAAAGATAGTCGACAGCGCAATGCCGTTCAACTACAAATGGTTCGCTATCAAGAGGCGGCGCGGCATGTTCAAAAACTCATGGGGCGCGATATTCAGGGCCATGGGAGCTGACGCGGCGGAGGTCACCACTGTCATAAACAGCCTCGACCCTTACAAGCCTGGCATGTCTAAATACGATACAGAGAATCGTAGCGGTATCAGAACTAATGGGCGGCACGGGATTCGAGATGGATTCAACCAGTTCCTCGAGAGAAACATTCCCGTGTTTAGCAAATTCATGGCGGCGTTCTCGTCCGCAGATAGGGTAAAATTCGCCAAGACCTTCTTCTCGCGCTTCTTCGGCCTACGCGGGTTCCGCCCACTTGTTGACAAGGTGTTCGCGCTGTCACCTGACGAGTACAAAGCCGCATCTCCATCGAGAGAAGAGCAGATAGACGTGGTTCAGATGGATGCCACGTATCAGGACGGCGACAAGCCAGACATACCGGAACCGACAGACGAGGAAATCGAGGGATATGGTGTTCCGTGGCCTCTCGCAGTATCCCGTGGCTCTATGCCGTGAAAAAAAAAGACGTGTACCGTACAATAAAGAATGGCTGAATATGAGATTATACCGCCGGCAGCTGCAGCGGCACAGAGCAATGGAGACTTCCCGGCGAACCTGCCGGTGCCGCCTTTTCGTATGGCTATCTACGGGCACAGCGCGAGCGGAAAAGGGGTGCTTATCGCCAACCTCATTGGGAGCAAGCGCTTTCCATACAGAGCGGCGTACAAACGCAACATTTTCATATTTTCAGATACTATTAGCCTCGGTGACCCGTCTTTTAGCGAGGTTGACCTCGCGGAAGACCACTACATAAAAGGGTACGACGAAGCGGTGGTAAAAAAAATTTGGGATGAAAACGACGCTATCATCGCGAAACACGGCAAACCTAAGGCCCCGCATGTTCTGTTGGTGTTCGATGATACGGTTACGTCCTTGTCTAATAATCCGAAGTCACTTCTTCGCCGCCTGTTCTTCCAGGGACGCCACTCGAAAATCTCGACGATTGTCACGAGTCCGCAGACACTGCCGTTTTCTTCGAGACTAATCGCAAGCAGCTTTCAATTATTGCAGAAGAGCAGAGCGTCGAGGCCGAGGTGTTTTACGCGATGATGCGTGCCGCGACAGATGAGGCTTACAGCTTTCTCGTCATCATGTACAAGAAACCAATACCTCAGCGGTACCAACTCCGATTTACCAACAAGTTCTTTGAGGTCCCCCGTGATTAAAAATGTGCTACTCACTACCGTAAAGAATGCCCTTCGCACAGCCTAACTGGGCGGGAGGAGTGAGTCCTTTCGCTGTGCCAGTGTACGTTGAGAGCACGATCACGGAAACCCCCGGGTCAGACGCCCTTGTGACGGACGTGAATGAAAATGGGACGGCAGTTGAATTACGGTTTCGCATACCACGCGGCGACCAAGGCCTCCAGGGCGTGAAGGGTGACCAGGGTGACCAAGGCATTCAGGGCGTGAAGGGTGACCAGGGTGACCAAGGCATTCAGGGCGTGAAGGGTGACCAAGGCATTCAGGGCGTGAAGGGTGACCAGGGCGACCAAGGAATTCAGGGCGTGAAGGGTGACCAGGGCGACCAGGGGGTACCTGGACTCTCAAGTTCAGTGTTTAGGTACCAGTTTCAAACGGCCACAACCCCACCCCCGAGTGCCGGACATATCAGCCCGAATGCTTCTACCCCGGCTGCGACCACGTCAATCTACGTGGCACACGTAGACGGTGACGGCCTCGATGTTTCGGTAATCCTTGCTAACGTCCAGCCCAATTCACTCGTGACGCTTCAAAAAAGTAACGACGATACCATATTCGTGAGATTCACTACGTCAGGTCTTACTACGAACGTTGGATGGACCGAGTTTTTCGTTACAGAGCAGAGCAGCGCGGGATTGCTTCAAAACAACATGCAGCTTGTGTTGGTAGTTCAAACCGCGGGCGTGCAGGGTCCGCCTGGCCAGGATGCAGCAGACCCCGCGTTCACGGCGAGTATAACGTCGAGCGGGCCAAGCGTGATACCAGCGGTAAGCCTAACGGGCACGTATCCGGCACTAAACCTCGGGTTCGCCTTGCGTGATGGCGCAAATGCTACCGACCCCGTGTTCACCGCGTCTCTTGTAGCCTCAGGAACGGGCGTGACCCCTGCCGTGGTGCTTACTGGCACATATCCGAATCTGAATTTGGGGTTTTCCTTGCAAAGTGGGGCAGCGGGTGCTGGGTCCTCGGTTACCGTTTCGAACACAACGAGCACCGCGACCCACCGCATGCTCTTCTCTAACGCCACGTCGGGTACCACAGCTTCGACTCTGAACACTATGGCCTCGGGATTCACGATATTACCGAGCACGGGCGCAATCAGCTTTACGGGTTCGATGACGGGTCCACTGTTCATTGGCGCCCTCACCGGTCAGGCGAGCACCGCGGCCCAAGTCCTATGCCAAAACTCAGCGTCAACCAACGTTCGTTACGTCACATTTGTTTCTACAAATTCTACGGCTACAGCCAACGACGTGTTCACGGCGACGGCGTTGACCTATCAACCTTCGAGTCAAATCCTTTCGGTTCCTTCTATAAACTCAACCACTATTACGGCCACGACCTTTTCGGGCACGGCCACCTCAGCCTTGAATGTGTCCACTTCGAGGACCACAGCCGCCACGGTTAGGTACCTAATAATGAGTCCCAACGATAACGCCACGGCCACGTCCGCTCAGATGAACACGGCAACCTCGCTGTATTACACCCCGAGTACGCAAACACTGGTAGTCAACACCGTCAACGCGGTAACCGTAAATGGGGACCTCTCGGGTACTGCATCAATAGCCACACAAGCCGTGTGTACAAATTCAGTGGCTACGACGATTAGGTATCTTACTTTTGCGAGCACGAACGGAGCAGCGACGGCCAACAATCTTGGGACATGCACGGGCGTTTCATTGATTCCGAGTTCCGGAGCTCTCACGTGCTCAACCCTCGCCGCGTCGAGCGTGACAGCCGCAAGCCTCTTCGGAGTGGCTGATTCAGCCATACAAGTTCGTACCATACGAAACGCTGCGAACTTGTCTCGCTACATACTTTTCAGCCCTAACGATAACGCGGCAGCGACTGCCGCGGACGTAATGACAGCCACGGCTCTCGTGTACAACCCTTCAACCCAGGTCATGACGATACCAAACATCGTGTGTGCCGGCACTATCACTGGGACCGTCGCGACAAGCACGACAAGCACTAACTTGGCCGGCGGGGCCGGAGGGTCGCTCCCATATCAGTCGGCCGCAGGAACTACGACATTCCTTGCTATCAGCTCAGTGGCAGGCCAGATGCTCAGGACAACATCAACTGTACCGACATGGGCTACACCAGGGGGATTCCCTATATCGTTCGGCGGAAATGCAAGCGCGGCCGGAATGGTACTCCAATATCAGCTACCCAGCGCACTTTTTGCAACGACAACTCTTAACTCATCGCTCGGTACACCTGGTAACGGTTTCGTGACACCATATTCATGTATACTCGTTGCTGCCGCGGCATACTCAACAACAAGCTCTACCACAGCTACTGCGACGATTCATGTGAACGGCTCGGCAACAGCTCTTACAACTATTGGGGCCGGGACAAATTTCAGTGTTACAGGAAACAGAGTGCTTGTCCTGTCAGCAAGCACGAACACGATAGCGGCTGGGTCACTCGTCGAGGTTCGCGTGAATACCGCCGCCATTGGTAACTGTCAAATCACACTGTACATCGCCTAAAACAAAAAAAAAGTTGGTCATAGGTTTAAAATGTCCAGCTCATGGACTGCGAACGATTGGTCGATTCTTCTCGCAGCAATAGCGGGCCTGGTCGCCTCGTCTTTCGCAGGTGCCCGTCTGAGCAACTGCGTGAAAATTTCACTATGTTCAGACCAGGGCTGGCTCTACATCGAGCGGAGGCTCGTGACACCGACACCTGGTTCACAGCCTACGTCTATTTTAAGGAGTAACTCGACACCCGACCTCGAGGGTGGGATGGTGGCCGTCTAAGCCTCCCCGACCTGCCCACCCGGCCGGCGCTTGTTTGCTCCCTGCACGTTCCACTTGACCGACGTGTTGGCCTGTACCTGCGGCTTATACTGGACCCACGACGCCTGGATACCTCGCGGCTTTTGCCCGAGTTCCGGTTTCTGCACCTTCTCTTTTGGTTCCTTGAACGCAATCATCTTTTCTCAGTTACCACCCCATATTTTTTTTACGAACTGGAGCCCCGACGGTCCACCCCGGACCAAATCCTGTCGGCTTTGCAGAAACCGCAGGAACCGGTTCAGGCGCGTACGGTGTCGGAGTCGGCGCTGTGCTCATCGTTTCAAGCATCAGACGCTCTCGCACTGCCTTTTCAAACCGTAGGGCGTTTAGCTCTGCTTTTTGCGCCTTGAATTTCGCTCTGTAGTCCTTAGCCGCTTTAGGCTCAGCCGACGGGGAGGAGTCCGGTGTAGGTGTCGGCTCTTGCTTCTTCTGCGCGCGCTGCTGTATCTTCTCACGTCTCGTCTCCTGTGCCTTTTTCAAGGCCTCGAGCTGTGCCGGGCTACGACCCTTTTTAGGTTTCAGGTCGAGAACAATAGTCTCCTCCGAGCGCGTGGGCTCTTCAATCTCTCCATTGACCTCCATCTTTATGTAGGGTAATGAGATTTTTTTTGTAGGGGCAATGTAGAAAAAACACGCTAATGGAGTATGAAGTAGGGTTGACAACCTGGAGCGGCTTGCCTGCTTTTAGTCCCGAACAGAGGGAATATTTCTTTCGCCGACGTGCTGAGATGGCACGAGACTTGCGGGAGTACCTTAGCGCCGAAGACATCAGGCGCATGCCTATCCCATTTCTGTGCGAGGATTTTATCACTTGGCGAAAGAACGACCTTAAGACGAACCGTGTAAATCCGGTTCATCTCGCGATACTGTGCGGCCGCGCAAGTGCGAAGGAGGAGGAGGAACAGCGATACGACCTCGAGTGCGCGCGAGATGCAGAACTCATCCCGCAGGAAACTTACGACACGCTCGATTTCGAGCTCAAGGAGCGCAAGAGAAAGCGCCTTCAATGCCTCCGCATGCTAATGAAGGAATAGCGCCGTTTAAAAAAAAATGTTGCGCAGTATGGATAACAAAACAAGGAAAATGAGCGCTTTCGATGGCCTCGGCACTGAGGACGTGGCTCCGTCAGCCCTCGACTTCCAAATGCCTACAAAAACGTCATTCGTGCAGGGTCGAACTACTGTTCGTTACACGCCCACGTCAGGCAGTACGTACTCTAACGAAAATCGGATTTTGACATTTCGCGTGAGCAGTGAGCAGTATCTCGATCCGACGACGGCGACGCTCAATTTCGTCGTGAAAAGTCCCTCGCCACTCGCTGTCTTCGAGGACACTGCCGCCCTAAAGTGTATCCAGGATATTCGCTGCACCGTCGGCGGTACCCAGCTCGAAATGCAGAATCAGGTCGGCAACGCGTTGCAGCCAATCCTGTTTCATTCAGCGTCTGCGGACTACCTTTCATCGAGCGCATCCGTGTGTCTCGGTTCGTATGGGTTCAAGCCATCCGTCGGGCTCTCTTTGAACTCGACAGCTGGTGCGATTGCCTTCCAAGTCGATAACACAGCAGACCCCATCGGCGGTCTTTCTGGTACGAGCTCTCTTGGTAGCGTCGCGGTGAACCCAAACATGTTTGTCGGCACTACGTATCGCGCGAACAGCTTCCCAAGCGGTCTCGAGCGTAGACTTTCTGATGCCGGTGGGTCATTTTCGAGCCGTAAGGTCTTGGGGCTCGACTTCAATGGGCGGGCATTCTCCATCAGTTTGTCGCTCTTGCTCGGCCTATTCCGTGGAACACGCTATTTGCCAGCTCGCAATATGGGCGCAATCGAGATTACGATTACCTTCGCGCCATACTCGCAGTGGTTCATCCAGACGGCTCCCATTACAATCTCCGACACAAACGTTATCACTGTGGCCGAAAACAACGACGCGCCGTACAACGCGTACACGATTTCCCAGTGCTCGATCACCGTCGACGCGCTACAAATTGCACCGGAGGTCGTTTCAAAAGTTGACTCGGCGTGCTCGTCGGACTCCGGGGTCAACATGGTCATCGACACTTTCGTCACCAGTCTCTTCTCGTCACGTCCGCCGTCTACGATGGACTCATTTGTGTGTACGCGGCCGTACAGTAATCTCCTTGCAACATACCTCTGTTGCAGACCCACGGCGGGCGCGAATAGTCCTTACTGGAACAAGAGCCAGTACTACGGCGGATCACGATTTGCAGGTCTCCAGACGACGGTTGGTTCGCTGACCTTCCCGGTGAGCGAGATCCAGAACACGGCGCAGGCTTGGGGTGAACTTCGAAAGGCGCTCGCCAGAAACAACGTGAGCCTTGAGAAGGGAAATGCAATCACTTACGAGGCCTACAATTCGCTGTATGCTGGCACATACGGTTGCTACACCGCGGCATGCCGAGGAACTGCTCCCGACATCAAGGAAATCACCGGGTCCTCCGCTACCAATTCGAGCCGCGCCGCGTTCGCAAGCACGCTTTCCAACGCTTCTCCGTCACAGTTCCTATTGGGGCAGTCATTCAGCCGTGTGCTTGGAGATTCCGCAACCGTGCAGCTAACGGGCCTTAACTCGAAACTTTCGGGCTACTCGATGACCACAAACCTTCGCCAATTGCCGGTCTACGCATCGCCGAATACTACCGACCCGGTTGCCGGCCCTCCATGCACACTCGACGCCGCACTCCAGTCCGAACCGATGGACTGGCTCGTCACCCAAGTCTGCTCTGTCCTCATGCGCCTCGCGAACGACAGCGTTGCCGTCGCCGACTGAACTAAGTAATAAACTACTAACGGAAAACCAAAGACCAATTTTTTTATTTCATTCGAGCTCCTTTAAAAAAAATGTGCACTGAGTAACGAAAAGAGAAAATGGGCTCGAGGGTTTACTCGGTGCAGCTTAGCACCGCTTTGCGCGACCAGGAGACCGAGACCGATGCAGCTTGTACTATGAGCTTCGCGGAAATCGCAAACGTGACACGCTTCCGTGTTACACACGTGAGTCTGCCGCTCAGTCAGTACACCTTCAACTCAACAAACTCGACTCTTCAATGGGATTTCGAGGTTCCGGCGACTGAGACGTTCCACCCGGATGACGACGACCACATCGACATCAATATCAATCTTGTCAACTCGTTCGGCAACACTACTACCTCATTCACCTGGTATTGGCAAGACGAGTTCTGGTCGTCCGACGAGATTACAAACAAGATTTGGGTTACGCCTACTCAAAACAACACGCAGGCCTGGAATGCAGTTCTCGCCGAGATCAATGGGTTCGCGCCGCCCGGTGTTTCTCTCGTTTACGACGCGACAAATCAGCGTGTGAAGCTGCTTGCTGCTCCTGTTTCATCTGGCGCACACATATTCCAGTTCAGCATGGGAAGTGGAAATCTTCTCGGAATTAATGGACGACTAAGGACCCTCGCTCGTCCCGGCCTACCGCAGCAAGACGTAAGCCCCATTACCGCTAATTTTAGCGCGCAATCGCTCGGAATTAGGCCCCAGGACAGCGCCGGAACCTTCTTCCGCTTCGTGCCGAACAAGACCATCGTCTACACAGCTCAACAACTTGCCATCGACCTAAATGCGGCAATCGGCTCCTATACCGGCAACTCGTTCACTAAGCCGAAGCCGTGGTTCGACTACAGCCCGGCCGGTGAACTGACTATCAAGACCGCAAACTTCTACCTCGGTATTAGTTCCATCTCGCCGCGCATGCTGTCAATCCTCGGTTCGGCGTGGGAGCCGCCAACTAACATCATCCCTCCTTACTTAGAGGATGTCGGTGGAACGCAACCAAACTTTGCAATTACACCGATGGGGCTAAACTTCGACCCTATCGGCAACGACTGGCAGCCCATGGTGACGAACTTCGACACAGACGTCCTGTACACTCAAACGGCTCTTACGGATTTCCTTACGTCACAATTCTCCAGTTTAGGAGCCGTCCAAATCGGCGCCGTGTGGACAGAGCAAAGCAACCGCCTGCGTGTGACAAACGGCCCCCATCGGAGAATTCGTATCTACAGCAACGAAGTTCTCGGACTGCGCACTCCTCCCGACATTTTGCTCGACCCTAACCAAGTTTTTACGAGTCCATTCGCCTTCGACATCTCAGGTGGCTCAGACGTGCTGTATCTCGGTCTGCCGTCGCTATACCAAGACGGCCGTACGTCTCAAGGGTTCGGCGATATGGCAAAAGTCAGGAGACGAGACATAGTGTGCTCTTTGACGAACACCACTGGAGTGGCTTGGGGCACGTATTTGGTGTTCTACAATCAAGCAGACCTGTTCTATCCCCTGGGCGGGACACAGAGCATTTCCAGTGTCAGAATCCAGCTCTACGACCAGCGGTTCAACGCACTCACCACGACAAACTCTCTCCCGATAAATATTGGGATTGAGTTCGTGTAAGCCTCCTACGAAACTTTTTTTTTCGTTGTCCAACTATGTAAAATGCTTACCTGGAGATATGTACCGCTGCGCGATGTTCACGCTGCTGTTGGTATCGCTGAGCGTCTTGGCGTGTCAGAAGTTGCGAGGAGCGCGCGCGGATTCGTTTCTGCCTATGAGCGCTTCGGAAAGGCAAGCCATGTCGAAAATGCCATCGACCCTTTCTCTGGTCAGCTGTGGGGAGTCCGCCGGGCGGCGTTCATAGCGCGCCACTTACCACAGTATGACGAGAACCCCACCTTGAGGCGGAAAATAGCACTTCTCATGTGGGCGTTCGACGCTACCGGGTCGAGAAAAAAAATCCCCATCTAATACAGAAACCGCAAAGACAATGAAAGCGTACGGAACACGAATGGAAGTGTGGTGCGGCGAGGCCCGAGCTACTCGTTACGGTCTGACGAAGGATGGGCTTGTGCTATCTCGCGGAAAAGTTGTCAGCAAAGCCAAGCACGACCACGCCATGGCGAACAAACAGGAATACGTGCAGAAGATGAACGTCCGCAGAAGGGCGGCACGAGCTCCACCACCTGCGAGGCCAAGCAGTCCTGCCCGCGCTGAGGCTATCAGTATTCCAGCACACAGAAGCCGGCCCGAACAGTACAACCCTCAGTCCCAGCTACTGAGACTTAGAGCTGCGGCTAACCGGACGTTCTGACAGACCCAGTAAGGCCTACAGACCCTCAGTACCAGGCCAGTAAGCGACCGCGCGAGCCAGTAAGCCCCTCAGTTCCTCGTCACAATCCCCACACGAGCCGCGGGACGGCCTGGTCACCCAGTCTCATGCACACCGGGCCTCAGTTCCTCGTCACAATCCCCACACGAGCCGCGGGACGGCCTGGTCACCCAGTCTCACGCTCCACGAGGTCCAGTTTACCGTCACAATCCCCACAGGCGCTCCCCGCGAACTGCGCGATATGCCTGACCCTTACACGCCGCGCAAATCGCATAGCCCGCCTTACACGCTACCCGTCACAAAACACGTTATCAAACTTTTTTTGAGGATACGCCCCTCCTCCTTACACGGCGGTTTTTTGTGTAAGGAGGGCTTTTTGGGCGCTTACACGAAACGTGTAAGGCCAAAAGGATGAAAAGTTGGGGTGTAT
>RGDT01000007.1 GCA_009918525.1 Planctomycetia bacterium | reverse complement strand
AGTTTAAGTTATGATACCTTGACCTATGCTCGAAGGCGAGATCTAGCCATCAGAACCAACCGCCGGTGATCGGTAGCACCTGCCCGGTGATATAGCTCGACTCCTCGCAAGCCAGGAACAAGATGGCGTGGGCAACGTCTTCGGGCCGACCGATGCGCCCCACGGGAATCTGTTTCTCGTAGTCGGCCAGCACTTCCGGCTTCATGCCGTCGAGCATGGCGGTGCGGATAACTCCCGGCGCGACGGCGTTGACGGTGATGCCGCGCCGCGCGACCTCCTTGGCCATCACCTTGGTCAACGCGATTACGCCTGCTTTGGCGGCAGCGTAGTTGGCCTGCCCGTGGAAGGGGAACATTCCGGCAATCGAGGCAACATTGATCACTCGCCCCCCGTCACGCATAATGTCGGCTCCGTGTTTGCAGGCGTGAAAGACGCCGTCCAGATTGGTTGTCATGACCGTGTGCCATTCGACGGGCGTCATTTTGCGGATGGTGCGGTCGCGCAATACTCCAGCGTTGTTGACGAGAATGTCGAGTCCGCCCCATTCGTCCTTGATCCGTTTCATAGCTGTTTCGACCTCGGCATAATTGCTGACGTCAAAGGGTAAGACAAGAACCGTCGCACCTCGTGTTCGCAATCGGGCAGCGGTGTCGTCGGCGTCCTTAGCGTTAACCCCGTCGGGGTCGGGATAGAAATTAAGAACACAGACGGCACCGGAGGCAGCGAAGGCTTCGAGCGTCACGGCCCCCATGCCGCGCGAACTACCGGTCACGAGGACGACCTTGCCGGGAAAATGGTAGCTGACCATGAAGCGATGTCTCCACTGGCGAAAAAGGATCGTGTTTCGTAAGAATAGAAGTAGTGTTTGTTCACTCGGAGGTTTCATGCCGGTTAGGTTTCCGCGATCGATGTTTACCACGCTACTCGGGCTGCTTCTTGCCGGATGTGGAGTCGCTGAGTACGAAGCACGTCTCAAGGAAACGCAGCAGCGAGTCAAGCGCTACGACGAAGAAGCCAAATTGCTCGGCCCACTCGTCAACCTTCCGGTGAGTAAGAATGAGTCCGGCCAGGATACCACCCCGATCCAATTCGCTCTGCGGTTACCGGTCGCCCTATCTACCCAACCGTCAAAAGACCCCCGTGGCGGATTATTCTACGACTATCTACCTGCACAGGTGCAAGCGAGTGGGGCGTTTCCCTGGGCCGCGGTGGCTTTCAGCAAGAAGGATGATGCCGGGTTCCCGGAAAACCTCATGAAATGGTTTCAGGCCGATGGAAACGTGAAACGTCAGTCGTACGTAACGCGACATAAGGTTGCGTTTGAACGAACGAGTTTCGATCACAAGGAACATTCCTACTGGATCCATTTGCACAAGGGCAATCAGCAGCAGATCGCGATTGTTTATGCCGTGCCCAAAGTACAGGCCAATCAGAACGCTCGGGCTATCGACCTGAGTCTTGACAGTTTCGGGTTTGAGTCGGCATTAGAAGCCGCTCGTAAAGCTTATCAGCCCAAAGGTCCGCTTGATCGTGAGGTGCCGCGTTAGCCTTAACGGTTAAACACACCTAAGATGCTCAGAAATAGCCGAGTGTTGTGGTAGTCGTCACAAAGATTGCCTCCAGCCAACGAGCGTGCCTTGCGTAAGTGGTTGCCTCTGAGTCCCGAGGCTTTGCTATGATGAGTGCTAATGTTCTTCGGTTTGCCCACTTCAGCGATATGCACTTAACCAGTCGCCGCTATTCCTGGCGAACGGAAGACTGGTTCAATAAGCGTTTGGCCGCATGGCTAAATCTGACCGTGGCCGGTCGAGGCTATCGTTTCCGTCATGCGCCGCAAACTACAGCCGCCATGGTTCGAGACCTGCGTCAACGTCGAGCGGATTACCTACTTTTTAGCGGCGATGCGACTGCGATGGGGTTCGACGACGAGCTAGAAGTGTTGACCTCCCTCTTACCCCTGGACGAATGGCCGGGCATCGCAGTACCGGGCAATCACGATTACTGTACGAAAACAGCCCAGCGTGAAGAAATTTTCGAGCGTCGGTTCGCCCGCTGGCAACAGGGGCAACGCATCGACGCGGAACGCTATCCATTTGCCGTTCGCGCCGGTGACGTTTGGTTAATCGGCGTCAATTCGGCGGTCGGAAATCGCTGGCCCTGGGACGCCACCGGACGAGTCGGGGCCTCTCAACTGCAACGGCTCCGGGTCTTGTTGGCTGGTTTGACGGGAGAGGGGCCACGTTTATTGATCACTCATTACCCGGTTGTAAGGGCCAGCGGTCGGCCCGAGCCGTTCCTTCGCAAAATGCATGATCTCGATGCCGTCATCGAGGTTTGTGCGGCCGGGCGAGTTAGTGCTTGGTTGCACGGCCACATTCACACGGCGTTTCATTTTCCCAAAGGTGTCCATGCACCTTTTCCGATCGTGTGCGCTGGTAGTGCAACCCAAACGAGGCGATGGTCGTACGGCGAATATGAGATTCGCGACGGGCTGTTGCGTGCGGGAGTGCGTGAGTACGACCCGGCGGGCGATCTTTTTCGCGAAACACGTGCTTTTGAACTGGAATTAGCCTGACGGGAAGCGTTCGATGGCGAGCGGGGCGTTGACACACCCCGCTCGCCTGCGTTACCGGGGCGTTGACACATCCCGCTCGTCTTCTCTTTTCGTTGCAAGATGCTACAATTCCACTGATGCCTCGGTCTTCCGCAGGCATCCGCCTCCCCGTATTACCCCGGGGATTTTGCCTGCCTGCCACGGACCTTCTTCGATGAGCAACGGCTTTGCTCCCGATCCTGATGATTATTTCAAAGACACCCGGATGTCTTTTGTCGATCATATCGAGGATTTGCGTGCCCATCTCTGGCGCGCGATCTATGGCTTCTTGCTTGCGCTTGTCGGCAGTTTCTTCATCGGTCACTACGTCGTCACGTGGATCACCGAGCCAGTTAAGAGCCAATTAGAAGCGTTCTACAATCGCCGACTGTCCAAGGTGTTATCTGAGAAAAGGCCCGAACTGGAACGCGGCGTCAACCGTCCGAGTCCCTTCTATGAATATCGCTTCTACCGCCCGCAGATTAAAGCATTGATTGCGGGCGAAGAGGTCCCACAATCGCCGCGCCCGGTGTCTCTCACGCCTGAAGAGATAAATCTGATAAAAAATCCGCCGAATTGGTACGACACTCGTATTCGCGGGATCAAGCCGCCCACGGATGATCCGCTGCTCAAAGACAGCGAAGTAGAGAAACACACATTTCCCGAAGGTGAAGTAAACGATCACACGGTCACTCTCTGGGTCAGTGTGAAGAATCCTCTGTACGTTGCCGGGCAATACAGCAACGCTCTGCGCGACCTGTTCGAGCTTGACAAGCCTACGACCCTGACCGCGCAAGAAGGCTTCTTCGTGTGGTTCAAGGTCTGTCTCCTGTGCGGCCTTGTTCTTGGCAGCCCTTGGATCTTCTGGCAAATCTGGATGTTCATTGCCGCCGGACTGTACGAACACGAAAAGAAACTGGTACACGTGTACTTACCCGTTAGCCTCACGCTGTTCCTCGGGGGCGTTCTGCTCTGTCAGATATTTGTGATACCCAAAGCGCTGGAGGCGTTGTTGTGGTTCAACGAATGGCTCGGTTTCAAGCCAGACATGCGCCTCAATGAGTGGCTTAACTTCGCGATCTACATGCCATTGGTCTTCGGAATCTCGTTTCAAACGCCGCTCGTCATGCTGCTGCTGAACCGAATCGGCATTATGGACATTGAGACGTTCCGCGGGCATCGACGGATGGCCTGGTTCGTGATGGCGATCTTCGCGGCACTCATTACGCCTTCGACAGACGCGCTAAGCATGTTGTTCTTGTGGGTGCCGATGAGCCTGTTGTTCGAGCTAGGCATTGTGCTGATCGCCATGTCGCCGCAACCGCAGGACGAGGAAGACCTCTCCGAAGCGGACGAATTGGTCGAGGTGTAATGACGCATCCTTCTGCGTTTCCGACGGCTGGTTCCAAGGCGCTCCCTGTCGCGTTGGTCGGGGCCGGGCCGGGACATCCGGGGTTGTTGACCCTCCGTGCCGCAGAAGTCCTATCGCACGCCGATTTCGTCCTGTATGACCGACTGGTGCCGCTGTCCCTCTTAAGTCATTGCAAACCACAAGCCGAGCGTGTTTGCGTCGAGCAACTTCCAGGTGATCATGCCTATCGCACTCCGCAAATTCACGCCGCTCTCATCGACGCGGCCCGACGCGGCTTGCGTGTCGTGCGACTCAAAGGCGGTGATCCGTTTGTCTTCGGACGCGGTGCCGAAGAGGCCCAAGCGCTCCGCGAAGCGGGCATTGACTTCGAGATTGTCCCAGGCGTCACCGCCGGCCTCGGCGCGACCGCGTTTGCCGGTATTCCCGTTACTCATCGCCGTCATGCCAGCGCCGTAGCGTTCGTCACCGGCCACGAATATCCCAGCAAGGAGGATTCACAACTCGACTGGGCCGCCCTAGCCGCTTTCCCCGGTACGCTCGTGTTCTACATGAGTGTGTCGCGATTGGTGTACCTCACGCAAACGCTCATCGCCCACGGCAAACCGGCCGATACCCCGGCTGCTATCGTGCAACAGGGGACCACCGGACGCCAGCGTACCGCGACGGCGACCCTAGCAACCTTGGCCGACACGATGCAGCGCGGAAGCTTCTCCCCTCCGTCGCTTGTCGTTATCGGGGATGTAGTCACTTTGCGCGAGGAGATTGCCTGGGTTGAGCGGTTGCCTTTATTCGGCAAGCGTGTCTTGATCACACGTCCGCGACACCAGGCCGACTCGATGGCCGCTCGCGTCGCCCAGCTCGGCGGTGAGCCGGTCTTCCTGCCAGTTGTTGATGTACTGCCGCCGTTGACGTTCGACGAGATTGACTCCTGTATTGACGCCGTCGGCCGCTATCATTGGCTCGTTTTCACCAGTGTCAACGGCGTGCGTGCCTTCCTTAACCGCTTTCGGCTACGCGGCAAAGATATGAGAGCGTTAGCCGGGCTGAAACTGGCGGCGATTGGGCCAGCGACGGCCGACGCCCTGCGCGAGTTCCACCTGGAAGCGGACCTTGTGCCGAGTGCCTATAACTCCGAAGGGCTTGTCGAGGCGTTGCGGCCACGAGTCGTCGGTCTGCGGGTGTTGTTAGCCCGAGCGGATCGTGGTCTGGAGTTACTACGCGACGAACTGAGTCGTGTGGCAAGCGTCGAACAAATCGCGGTTTATCGTCAAGTTGACGAACGGCCGACGGGACCGGCTCTCACCCTGTTACATACGGGTGCGATTGATCTAGTCAGTTGCACCAGTTCAAATATCGCTGGTGGCTTGGCGATGGTCTTGGGAGAGGAAGGCCGCAAACATATCGAGGCGGGTCGAACGAAATTGGTATCGATCAGTCCACGAACCACGGCAGCAGCTCGGGCCTGTGGTCTGACCGTAGCAGCCGAGGCGACCGACTATACGACCGAAGGTGTGTTAGAAGCGATGGTTCGCCTGATCAGCGCAGATCGTTAAACGCATCGTATCCCAGGTAGACGACAACGGCGGCGGCCAACAATCCCACTATATCGACCATGACACTAGCTCGGCCGAAGGGGAAGCCCGCGACGAGATCGAGGACGAAGAGGACGGCAAGCAGGCCGGCCACTCCCATCGATCCGAAGCATAGCCACTTTTCCATGCTTACCCTTTCAACGTGGATCGGGGCGTTGACACACCCCGCTCGCCATTAACGCTTCCGGCTCTGATGAAGCGCAAGCGACTACCCTGGAAAACTCGCCATCGCTGACGCTTCCGGCTCGGACCAGACGGTGCATCGGGGCGTTAATACACCCCGCTCGCCAGCTGAACCTTTCTTGATCTAACCATTCTAGCGGGTGATCGGCAAGTCGGCATCGGTACCCAGTCGCGAAAAAATGCGCCCTGTAGTCGATACAGCCCGCAGAATCCATGAGTGGCGATTTCGATTGGTAAATGGCGAGCGGGATGTGTCAACGCCCCGATTGGCTCCCTCCCTCTTCCCGAATCGGGGGACAATTCCCATCTAATCGTTCCAGACGAATCAATCCTCCGATTCGCCTAATACGCTGTCCACCGGGCAGGTCACGAGCCTTCGCCGTACCCCGGCATACGGACTCGATAGCGCGCCAGTGATCGGCCCCCATTTCGCCCATCGGCCAGCCTTGACTTCGCCACAACAAACGAAACGCCGCACGGAGAATAAACCCTGGAGCGGCAACGAGGGGCGTCGCGTCTAGAGTGAGCAAATGACGAGTTTCACCAGAGGGCACGTTCGACTCAGGGGACGCACTTTGCGGATTCGCCAACGCGAGCAGATGCGTCGCCTGTGTTTCGATCGAGCTAAACGTTTCCTCTGCCTGAGCGGCCAAACCGGCTAGTATCTTCTCGATGCGGGGGTTGTAATCGCGTGCTAATAAGGGCAACAGAAGATGGCGGATTCGGTTGCGTGTTAGCGTTGTCTGGTCGTTGGTGGCATCGTGGCGAGCCGGTTGATTTCGTTCGGCAAGGTAGGAAAGAATGTCCGATCGCGAAACCGTCAGCAGCGGACGGACCAGGTCGATTCCCTCGGCCAAACGACGGCGAGCAGCGATGCCGCGCAATCCATCCAATCCGGTGCCACGCAACAGGCGGTGCAAGACCGTCTCCGCTTGATCGCCGGCCGTATGACCGGTGGCGACGAGGGGCAAGCGATGGGCCTGAGCCACGCTCGTCAGCCAGGCATAGCGTTCGCGACGGGCGACGGCTTCGAGGTTCTGACCGGCCGCCAACCGGCGTATATCGAGGCTGCCAGAGACGAACGGCACGTTCAAGGAGGCCGCTAGATCGGCGACGAAAGAGGCGTCAGCGTCGGCCTCGGGGCGTAGCTGGTGATTGAGGTGGGCAACCAGCAGGTTGGGCGAAAGAGCGGTTAAGCCGCACAGCAGCGCTACACTGTCTGGGCCACCGCTGACGGCGACGACGAGGCCACCGGGGTTGGTTTGTCGCCAGTGGAGCAGGGCGAGGGGCAAGCGGTTCATGGCGAGGTACTGGGGCTTGGATGGATACCGACCCCTCCCCTTTGGTTTCCGAACATCAAGTCACGCATGGTTCGGGTGATGTCATCGCTTCGCATCAGGGTTTCGCCGACGAGGACAGCTCTTACGCCCGCGTCTCGTAAACGAGCCGTGTCGCACCCATCGCGGATGCCACTCTCGCTAACCAAGGCGACACCGGGCGGAACCAGTGGAGCGAGATGAAGAGTGTGCCCTAGATCAACGTTGAATGTACGCAAATCGCGATTATTCACGCCGATCAATAACGCTCCTGCTTCCAGCACGCGTGGCAGATGGTCCGGGTCGTATAGTTCGACGAGTGTTTCCAATCCCAGTCCTTCCGCCTCGCGCAGCATTCGCGGAAGAGCGGAGCCGGGCAATATCTCGGCGATCAATAACGCACAGTCAGCCCCCGCTTCGCGTGCTTCTAGTAATTGATAGGGATCGAGCAAGAAATCTTTGCGTAGCAACGGAACATCCACCGCTGCCCGCACCTGTCGCAGAAAATCGAGGCTACCGTGAAAAAAAGGGCCATCCGTCAAAACGCTGATGCACGCCGCCCCGGCTTCGGCATAGGCTTGGGCGATCTTCACCGGGTCAAAGTCGGCCCGAATGATGCCGGCGGACGGCGAAGCTCCTTTAACCTCGGCGATGACTCTTGTCCCTTCGCCGGTGGTTAATGCCCGGCGGAAACCGCGCACCGGAGGCATGTCGGCACAAAGGCGTTCTAGTTCGCCTGCCGGACGTCGTTGTTTGGCAGCGTCGATTTCATCGTGTTTGGTTGCGACGATACGTTCCAGGGCGTTCATGACGGGGTCTCCAGAGGGCCGGCCGCTGATTCCGGCGGGCAACCGGCCTCCAGATAGGTCTGGAGTAGAATTTGCGCCGCAACCTTGTCGCGACGTTGTTTGCGCTTCGCGTGAGTCAAGCCCGCTTCCCACAAGAGGCTTTCGGCTAACACCGACGTGAATCGCTCGTCGAAATGAACAACCGGCAGGCCAGTGACGCTCGTCAACCACGCACTAAAGCGGCGAACCTCGCGGGCCATCTGGTCTTCTTCGCCTGACGTCCGAACGGGCAGCCCAACCACCAGAGCCGCGATACGTTCTTCTCGGACGAGCTTTCGGAAAAACGCACCATCGGAGTCCGGTTGCGATTCGGGGAGGAGTGCGACTCCGCCACACCCCGGTTTTTGGGGCACATAAACAAGCAGCGGAAAGGCGAATTTCCGGTCGGGATCGCTGACCGCCAGCCCGATGCGTACTCGTCCATAGTCCACTGCCAGAATTTTGCCGCTCACAGGTGTCGTTCCAGTCCGCGTTTACGCAGTTCATGAACCATTTCTTTGACGGTCGCCTCTTCGGAGCGATGCGCCACCAAAACGCATTCGCCATCCTGAACAATCAATAAATCCTTTACGCCAATTGTAGCAATAAGGCGATCCGGCTGACCGACAATAACGCAGCCACTCGTGTTCAGGCCGACATGTGTCCCCTGCACGGTGTTCCCTGAGGTGTCCTGCGGTTGCATCCGTTCCAACGCTAACCACGACCCAACGTCGTCCCAGCGGTAGGGTGCCTGCACAGCCAAGACCCGCGGATGTTTTTCCAACACCGCGTAGTCGATACTGATTTTATCCATGGTCGGATATTCTTTTGCTAAGACTTCCTCACGACCTGGCGTATCCCAGACGTCGGCCACCCGCAGCGCGGCCTCATAGAGTGTCGGGCGGTTGGCTTTGATCGCATCGAGAATGGCCCGAGCCTTCCAGACGAAGATGCCCGCGTTCCAAAAATATTCCCCCGAAGCGAAAAACCGTTCAGCGCGTTCCAGCGGCGGCTTTTCCTCGAACTTGGCCACCCGGAAAACACCGATGCCTTGATGGGTGGTCAGACGTTCGCCCCTATGAATGTACCCATACCCCACGGAAGCATAGGTCGGCGGGATACCGAACGTAATTAATGCCTCGGGGTTTTCCTCGGCCATCTGCGCGGCGACGTTGACGGCACGGCGAAACTCCTGAACGGGTTCAATCACATGATCGGCAGGAGTGACGAGAATAACAGCCTCGGGGTCGGTACGGGCGATCAGCGCAGCCCCCAGGGCGACACACGGAGCGGTATCCCGGCCTACGGGTTCGCCCACGACATGGGACGAAGGCAAATCAGGTAACTGGACGCGAGTTTCGTCGAGATACGCCTTTCCGGTGATGATCCAACAGCGTTCCGGGGGTAATGCACAACCTTCGAGCCGGTCGAAGGCCAATTGCAGTAAGGTCCGCTCGCCCGTCATCCTCAAAAACTGCTTGGGCCGGGCCGTCCGACTCCGCGGCCAAAATCGCGTACCACCGCCGCCCGCCATCACCATCGCATGTAGCATCTTGCTATCCTCCATCCGGGCGAGCGGGGCGTGTCAACGCCCCGGTTCTGTGTTAAGAGTAAATGGCGAGCGGGGCGTGTCAACGGCTCGGTTCTGCGGGTCGCCACCCCGGTTTGTCTGCGCACTATCGACCTCCCGGGGCGTTGACACGCCCCGCTCGCCCTACGGGGTCGTCCCTTATTCCACATAGCCGCTCACTTGTCGCCCAGAAAAATCCTCCAGCCGATAGAGCGGCGATACCTCCACTTCGCCCACTACTTCCGCTCCCGCCTGTTGCAATCGTCGAGCGGAGTCGGCTAACAGAGCCGCGCGCACCGTCGCGGGAGAATCGTCTCCGGAGGCGTTTTTCAACGGGGCGAACTCCTCTTCGCGGCGTGTCTCCATCAACAACCATCGTTCCGCTCGCGGCAGAACATCGAAGATAAACCGCTCAAACTTCAGGGCGTTCTCGCGCACCGGACTCGGGTCATCCACATGCGGCACTTTCTTTCGAGCGACGTGGAACGGCAAGCAGCCCTCGCCGGTCATTCGCTGCAAGAACTCGAGATCAAACGCATGAATCGCCGGGGAACCCGCCCACAATCGCAATCGGCCGTCCGCCTGCGTCTCCTCGGCCAACGATCGCGGTAGATCGGAATACTCAATAACGACGCAACGGCCGTCCATCGTCGCGAACACTCCGGCGCGTTCGACGGCGTTGCGTTTGGCCACGACCTTACTCGATACCTCGGCCTGAGCCGCGAGATGATGCCCCAGGAAAGCCGGGTCGGCAATCCGAACCAGTGGGTTATCAACCTGGAAGTAGAACACGGTACGCACTCCCCGCTCTCGCAACTGCGACAGCAGGCCGCTGGAAGCCAGCGCGGTGAGAGTGCCGCCGTGGCCGTCAGGACTGAGAAAAAGCGAACTGGGCGTTTCCAGTAATAGTTTGCCCGTCTCGAGACACAATGCAGGCATGGTCCCTTGTTGGAAAAACGCCACGTCGCTGGGAGTTAGGCCGAAATAACGATGATGCTCAAAAAACGCGACCGTTGGCCCATGCGTCGCCGGACTGGTCATGATGAGAGTAAACACTCGCCCACCGTAACGCTGCTGAAGGGCCAACACTTTTTCGGCGTGCAGTTGAAACAGACTCTTACGCGATAGGGGGCCGACAGGGTAGAACCCCTTGGGTGCATCGAATCCTAACCGACTACCTTGTCCGCCCGCGACCAGAAGCACCGCAACTTCACCTCGACTCAGAGCGTCGATTCCCCGTTCGACGTGTTGCTTCGAGTCCGGCGGAATGACACTCACCGGGCCGATCCGCTCCGGCGCGGGCAAGACCGATGTTTCGTGTCGGCGTTGATAGAGCTGCCGTAACTCGTCGAGATTAAGACTCAGTAGTTGAACCGCGAAAGTGGTTCGCTGATGGTCGCTGAGAGTGTCCCAATAGCGCAAGGCGTGTTCTTGGCCGGCCAGACGCCTGAGTAGTTCGGTATAGGACGGCAAAGGCGAGCGGGAAGTGTCAACGCCCCGGTTCGGGGAAGTCAGCGGAAGGGGTGCAGTGTTCACCGGTGAACCTCCTCAAAAGTCGAAACTCAACCCGTCGTATGCAAGTTCCACACCGGAAGGCAGATTCCGCGTAACCTCCTCGTACTCCAGTTCGTGACTCATGTGCGTGAGATAGGCCCGCTCGGGGCGGAACTTGGCGATCATGTCCAACGCCTCGTTCAGTCCAAAGTGCGCGGGATGTTTGTGATAGCGTAAGGCGTCGAGTATTAACACCTTCAATCCTTCAAGTCGAGGCCAGCTCTTACGCGGAATCTCGCTCACATCGGTGCAATAGGCCACATCGCCCACCCGGAAACCATAGACATCGAATTGGGCATGGATCAACGGAATCGGCGTCACCTTCTCACCAAGTACCTCGAACGGTTCGTCGTCGATCCGCTGAAAGGCCAGGTTCGGCACCCATCCCCGCGCCGCCCCTGCTATTTCGTGGTCAAAGGCATAGCTAAAGGTCTTGCGTATCTTTCCTTCTACTTCGCCAGTGCAATAAAGCGGCACGGGCTTGCCGATAATCTTGCCGATGGGCCGTAGGTCGTCCAATCCCATGAGGTGATCGGCGTGATAGTGGGTGAACAAAACGCTGTGAACGGCCCGAACCCGAGCGCGGAGCAGTTGCAATCGCAATTCCGGTCCTGTATCGATGAGGAGGTTTCCAGCGGGCAGACGAAGCAACACGGAACAGCGAAAGCGGTGGTTTCGCGGATCATCCGACGTACAAACACGACATTCGCAACCGAGCATCGGCACGCCGACGCTGGTCCCGGTTCCCAGAAAGGTGAAATTGCGTACGCTCATCGAATCCGATTATAGCGGATGACCTTACCGCTTGTCGCCCCCATCGTGCAGCGATAGAACAGCGAGGAAAACGCCTACTCCTCCCGAGGACCGTGAAATATGACCGCAATGGTGACCAAGCCCGCCCCTGATTTTTCCGCTCAAGCCCTGGTAGCTGGCGAGTTCAAGACGATCAAGTTGTCCGACTACCGCGGTAAATACGTCGTACTGTTTTTCTATCCGCTGGACTTCACGTTTGTTTGCCCCACGGAGTTGGTTGCCTTCAGCGATCAACTCGACGAGTTTAGAAAGCGTAACTGCGAAGTCCTTGGCGTGTCCGTGGACAGTGTCTTCAGTCATTTGGCCTGGACCAACACTCCTCGCAAAGAAGGCGGCCTGGGTAAGATCGGCTACCCCATCATCGCCGACCTAAACAAAAGCATTGCTCGTAGCTATGGCGTGCTGCTGGAAGAACCCGGCATCGCCCTTCGCGGCCTGTTCCTTATCGACAAGGACGGCGTACTACGGCATGCACTGGTAAACGATCTGCCCTTAGGGCGCAGCGTTGGCGAAGCGGTTCGCACTCTCGACGCGCTGCAACATTTTGAGCAGAACGGCGAAGTCTGCCCAGCGAACTGGAGCAAGGGCGACATCGCGATGAAGCCCGATCCCGTGGGATCGAAACAGTATTTCGAGGCCGTCAACAAGTAATCGTTCGGCAAGCGTAAATGGCGAACGGGGTGTGTGGACGACCCAGTAGGGCGAGCGGGGCGTGTCAACGCCCCGGTTCGGGGAATTGGGGCGTTGACCCACCCCGCTCGCCATTTACCAATCGGGGCGTTGACACGCCCTGCTCGCCGGATGGTGGATAAAAACATGCGTTCATTTAAGCAAGAACTCGTGGCCGTTTTCGGCCATCCCGTCGCGGAAAATCCGACTCAGGTCATGGTCGAGGCCGCGTTTCGCGATATGGGGCTGGATTGGCGCTATCTTACCATCGAAGTCCGGCCCGACGGCTTGGCCGATGCTGTACGCGGAGCGCGAGCGATGGGCTGGCAGGGGTTTAACTGCACCATTCCGCATAAAGTCGCCGTCGTTCGTCTGCTTGACGAACTCACCCCTGCCGCTCGCGCCATTGGGGCCGTCAACTGCGTTGCCATTCGCAACGGCCGCTTGCTTGGCGAAAATACGGACGGCAAAGGCTTCCTCACCTCGGTCGGTGATGTGAAGGACAAAGCAGCCGTATTGCTCGGTGCGGGTGGTGCGGCACGGGCCATCGGTGTTGAATTGCTATTGGCCGGAGCCAAGTCGATCACGGTCGTCAACCGTAGTGAAACACGCGGTCGCGAACTGCTCGCTGTGTTGAACGCCGCTGCACCCGGTAAGTCGCGTCTCGTGCCGTGGGTAGGTGTATCCCGATGTCGAAGCACGCGTTCCCTTGGACATTTCCACCCTTCGCCCGCCGATGGTCGTCTGTGACGTGATTCCCAATCCACCACGCACACGCCTCGTCCATGATGCAGAAGCTGCCGGCTGCCTCGCGCTTGATGGGTTGGGCATGTTGGTCAATCAGGGAATCATCGGCATCCGGTTGTGGTCCGGCAAAGAGCCGGACGCGGGTGTTATGCGTCAAGCCTTGCTCGACGTGTTCGGCTAAGGTTTGCTCATTCCGACGAAGCTGCCGTCGTTTTCGCGAGCCAGTGACCACAGGAACGCGCCGAGATCGGGACTTTCATAGAAGAAGCCGATCGTGTGAATCTTGACACGGTTTGCGCCTTTCTTGACGTTCCACTCGTTCTTGAGTTGCGATAGAACGAACTTGCCCAAAGCCATGCCTCGTTCGAGTTCGGTCATTTTCATCGGCTCGTCCACGTTCAAGCCCCGCCCCTGATTGGGTAGACCGTCGCTCAGAACAAACACCGTATCCAGCCCGGCATCGCGAAACTTGAAGACCTCTTCTAACGCGTCGTGCATATTCGTTCCGCCGGCAGGATCAATCGCTGCCAGGGCCGCGAGCGCGGCGTCGGGGCTGCGCGTTTTGTCGAAGTCCAGCCAGGTGCGTTTGCCGTCCAGGGGATACGTCACGCTGGATGCAAATGTGATAAGCTGAAACTTTTCGATACCCGTCATACTCCGCATCAGCCGAGCCACCGTCTCGCGGACTTCACGCCATTTGTTGGGATCGGGTCTGGTTTCTGAGAGATATTTCATGCTGCCGGACATATCTACCAGGAAAATGACCCGCTTACCTGTCAGTTCGATTCCCGCGAAACGGTTCTCGACGGCCAAACGTAACGAGAGTTTTTCTTTCTCGGCCTCGGTGAGTTTTCGCGCAATCTCGTCGATGGACTCCTTGCGTAGAGCGAGTAATTTTTCCAGATCGAGACGCTTTTCCTGAGCGAGCAACAACTCGACGTTTTTCTTCCCGAGTGAGTCTTCCATGAGTTTGCGAGCGATCCGGGCTTCTTCTAGTAGGCGTTGCAGAGCGACTAGGTCTTTCGTTTTGAGTTCCAACGCGTCGCGCATCTTGTCGGTGCGATTCAATTCGTCTTTGGTTAACTTACGAGCGGTGTCGAGGTCTTCCTCGGTCGTTTTTATCTTCGCTAACAAATCGACGAGCCGTTTGTCCAGAGCCACGAGGCGTAATTGTTCGGCGTCATATTTCTTTCGCAGTGCCAACAAATCACCTTCGAGGTTGGCCGCTTTTTTATCACTTGTGTTCAGTTTGCCTGTGAGGTCCAACACCTCTAATTTGCTTTTTTCCAGATCGAGTATTAGCCCCTTGCGATCTTTAGCCATTGAGTCGGCTTTTTCCTTCAGCAAACGGGCCAATGCTTCCGCCTTGTCCCGATCGGCGAGAATCAATTGATAGCGTTGGTCGAGATTTTTCGTGTCTTTGAGAGCTGCGGCCAACAATACATCGCTTTGTTCTTTGTTGCGACGCGCTTCGTCGAGGAGTTGAGCCGTCTCGTTTCGTCGTTCTTCGGCTTCGTCTTCGCTTATTTTGGAATTGAGTAGCCAAATCAGGATGACGCAACCCAACGCACAACACAATACGTCCACCATGGACAGACTGAACAACGATGGTACCTTGTGACGCGGTCGCACGTCTGTCCTCCTGTTGCAGCTCAGGGCGAGCGGGGAACGTCAGCCCCTTGCGCGGGGGCGGCACTCGTCGCAGTCGCTAGGAACCGCAACAGAGGCCCCTTCGGGCCTAGCCGAATCCAGTCTCCGTCTTTCAAGGTTGCTTGTCGATCGACGGGTTGATCGTTGAGTAGGGTTCCATATCGACTACGGTCGTAAACCAGATAATTTCGGTGGTCGAAGACGATTTCGCAATGACGCGCCGAGACGTGGGGAAACGCCTGCGACTCGAAGACCAGATCGCACGACGGATCGCGGCCTAGCACAAAAGACGGCTTGGATAACAGGTGATCTTGTCCACGGAAATGCAAGCACGCCAGGGGCGATGGGAGAGGATTCAGAGCCGGAATCGTTAGCGAAGGATTCAGAGCCGGAATCGTTAGCGATGATTCGGCGTTGAGAGAACTGCCCCGCTCCGCAAACGCATCGCGGCTCTTGCTTTCCTCTGGGAACTGTCTCGTGTCGGCGGTCAACTCCCGCAGCGGGGTGAAACACGGCAGCAGGCCAGAGGGTGGGTTGCCCTCTTCAGGCAGGCTTGCGGTCGATGTCATCCTCATCGGCGGGAGAGAGTCGAAATGACCTTGCGGCGACTGTCCAGCAAGAACGGACGACGCTATTTCATAGGCTGCGACCGCCATTGCATCAGGGCCGAGTGTATGAACCGTTCGGAATCGCGACCGCACAAGGGCAGGCAATCCCGGCAATGCAGCCGCCTCGGCGGTCAGAATCGCCGACACGATCCCGGGGGGAGGCGACTCGGCCAACAGGGCATCCAGTTCGTTCGAGGCTTGCTGCAAACACGGACCCGCGAAACCAATTAAATCTTCAGATGCTATCAATAATTGTTGTGTTAACCCTTCGTTCTGAAGCACCCACGGCAACTGGGACGGCATCCGCTCCAGTGCGAGCCAGCCGATCAACTGTTCGTAGAGTGATTGCTCCGTGTGAGCCGAATCACGTGGGTCCTGGCGACAATGACGTATGAAGCGATGAGCCACGCCGTCGATCAGTCGCCGTAACCAGGAGGCCCGGCCCAGCGTAGGCGAAGTTCGCACGCCGTGCGGTACACGCCGTGGGCCGTGCATCAACGACCATGTCAGAGCGTAGCCGTCGGCGTCGATCACGAGCGTCGAGGTGGAGGAACGACTCGCATCAATAGTTCGCATCGCCTGGAGTGCAGCGACAGGGACGCATAGACTTGCGACTAACGGTAGAGAGGCTACCTCAGCGACTTTTCGTACCGCGAGAACCTGAGCCATGCAAAGATAAGCAGGCACACAGAGGACTAATCCGCTAACTCGCCCCAGAGTCTGAGCAACCGTTGCAAAAACGTAGCCTAAGGCTTCGTCTGCATTGACCTTAATGGCGTGATGGTCCCATGTGCGATCACTTCCTAGGTGCGGCAAAAAATCGGTACAGGTAGCGTGTGGTCGCAATCGTGTTAGCTTGACTCCGGCCGTCCCCACTTCCGGTGTGCGGCCCGCCAAACTGATAGCGACCGGCAGTTCAGCGCGGTCGCGTTCGAGAGCCAACCGTAACGGAACTTTCGGCTGATCCATCCAACGATGCCCAAGCCAATCGGCTCCTACGGCCCGAAGACGGCTGGCGTTGAGGTCGAGGCCGATCACGCTCATTTCGCCACCCTTGGGGCGAAGCGATCGGAGTTTGGTTCGTGTTCGAGATCGTAGAGACGGCTAACCAGGTGATCGATGCTATATTGCTGGCAGTCGATCACGAGTTCTTCTTCGAGACGCTGTTGCGTGTGCAATAAAAACATCAGCACCAAACTCAGGGCCAACGCCACCAGCGTACAATCGAAGGCGACGTTCAGGTGGCCGGTCGCTTCTTTGATGAAGCGGGCCAAGGCTTCTCGTTTGGTGTCACCAACCGTCAGCGCCCCGGCCAGGCCGCGTACTGTGCCCAGGAAGCCGATGGCCGGTATCGCCCACGCCAGATAGTGAACCGTCGCCATCGTGCTGACCAAACGCCCAAGATTCAGATCGCCCTGAGTGCGCACGATGTCGGCCACGTCGCGGCTACTACGGCTTGTGGCGTACTTGCCCAACGCCAGCCGCATCATAGACGCGAGGATGTACGGCCCGCGACGTCCCACGCGATCGTCGATGCGTCGTTGTAAATCGCGAGCGTCATCAACGAGTATGCACTGTCCTGAGGGAAGCAAATCTAGGCCGAACGCCGCTCTCTGTCTCCGTATTTCAAGCCAACGGCAAAACAAAATAAAGGAGGCCCAGGTGAAGGCGGCATAGCTGGCCATCTGCTCGGGGCCGAGGAATAGTCGTCCGAATCGTTCCGAGGTCCATCTGGCACCCGCTCCATCCTCGTCGGTCGGTGCGAAAGCCTGCCACAAGGGTACACACGCGGCACATACCAGCGCGACGGCCAAAACAAACAAAGGCCATTCACGAGTCGGTCGCAGCGAGGAGGTATCGGCCATCGAAACAATCCTGTCGGGACGAAACGCAAAAGCCGCCTACACATTGTGGGGGATTAGGGACACGCCTGTCAATGGGTGATCTGGGGGAGGCTTTGGTCAGAGCCGGAAACGTCAGCGACGGCGAGTTGTCCTGGTTCGTCGCTGACGCTTTCGGCTCTGAGAAAGCGTCTTGTCAGAGCCGGAAGCGTCAGTGACGGCGAGTAGTCCCGACTCGCCCCGGCAATCATCACACCGAAACTAATTGTTCCGTACGACTGCGAAACCATTCGAGGCAATGCTCCAATCCCTCTCGGATGTCCGTCGTCGGACGGTAGCCTAGCTCTGCCACGGCCCGGCTAATGTCCGCTTGGCTGTGTTTGACATCGCCCGGACGGCTAGGAACGAACTCAGGACCGATGGACGTCCCCAATATCTCGTTCAACAGGCGAATCAGGTTCAGCAAACTCACTCGCCGTCCGCCCGCTACGTTATAAACCCGTCCGCTCACTCCCGTCGCCTCCGCTGCCTTGAGATTGGCTTGCACAACATCGGCCACATACGTGAAATCCCGCGACTGCTGTCCGTCCCCGTGTACCGTCGGTGACTTCCCTTGCGTCATCGCCTGCAAAAACAGCGGAATCACCGCCGCATAAGGACTATCCGGCGTCTGTCGCGGGCCGAAGACATTGAAATAACGCAACCGAACGGTCTGTAGCCCATAGACCTCACTGAACGCGGCGCAATACTGCTCGCCGGCCAATTTGGCGACGGCGTAAGGCGAGAGCGGGGACGTAGGGTCTTCCTCACTCTTGGGCAATCGCGCTGAGTTGCCGTAAGCACTCGAAGAGGCAGCGTAAACAACACGTCGAACACCGGCATTCCGTGCTGCCAGCAAAATGTTGAGCGTGCCATCCACACAAGCTCGATGGGTAGCCAGTGGATTGGCCACGCTTCGCGGGACCGAGGCTAAAGCGGCTTGATGAAAGACAACTTGCACGCCGCTCATCGCCCTGTGGACCGTATCAGGGTCTACAATATCCCCTTCGATCACGTCCACCTGGCCGGCGACCGCGTCGAGGTTTTCCGGGCTGCCCGTGCTAAAATCATCAAGCACCCGTACCCGGTCGCCCCGCGCTACCAGAGCGCTGACCAGATGGGAGCCGATAAAGCCCGCGCCGCCAGTCACCAGACAGGTTCTCATCCGTGAGATTCTCCTTTGCAGGGTGGAAACCGGTTCGATCCTAGCAATGGCGAGCGAGGCGTGTCAACGCCCCGATTCCTCCGGGGTGTTGACACACTTCGCTCGCCCCGGCAGAACCGGGACGTTAACACATCCCGCTCGCCTTCCGGCTCTGACTTACGCTTTCACCACTCGCGCACCGACCGACGAACAACCAGCCGTCACATTCCGAGTGTCAACCACTAGGCAAGCATGGTCGAGAACTCGCTGATAATCGACTTGGCTATGATCCGTGACGATCAATACACAATCCTGACTTTCGAGCATTTCGGTCGTCAACGCGGTGCTACTCATCTTCAATCCGGGATGCTCTCGCATGGGCGGCAAGACCGGAACGTGAGGATCATGGTACGTTACCACTGCCCCGCGAGCCTGCAATGCCTCGATAATCGGGAACGCTGGCGATTCACGCGGGTCATCCACATCTTTCTTGTACGCAACGCCGAGAACGCACACCCGGCTGCCGCGCACCGCTTTCCCGTCGTCGTTCAGGGCGTCGGCCACGCGATCCACGATGTGACGCGGCATAGCGGTGTTGATCTCGCCGGCTAGTTCGATGAACCGAGTATTCAGGCCGTGCCGTCGAGCCACCCAGGTGAGATAGAACGGATCGATGGGAATACAGTGTCCACCGAGTCCGGGACCAGGGTAGAAAGCCTGATAGCCGAACGGTTTGGTTTTGGCAGCGTTGATGACTTCCCAGACATCAATTCCCATCCGGTCGAAGACGAGTTTAAGTTCGTTGACCAGAGCGATGTTGACGGCCCGGTAGGTGTTTTCCAAGATTTTGCACGCTTCCGCGACTCGCAGGCTGGACACGGAGACGACGCCTTCGACGACGGGTTTGTATAATCTTGTCGCCAGATCGAGACTATCGCGATCCAACCCGCCAACGACCTTGGGGATATTGCGTGTCGCGAAATCGTGGTTGCCTGGGTCTTCGCGTTCAGGACTATACGCCAGGAAGAAATCTTTCCCCGCGATTAAGCCGCTCTCTTCGAGAATCGGCTGTAACACTTCTTCCGTTGTGCCGGGATAGGTGCTGCTTTCCAACACAACCAGATGCCCTTCCCGCAAGTGGGGCATGAGCGTGTGTCCCGTCGCTTCGATGAAGGACAGGTCTGGTTCGCGAGCCTCGCCCAACGGGGTCGGTACGCAAATGACAATCACGTCAGCCTCGACAAATCGCGAGGGATCGTCCGTTGCATCGAATCGGCCGCCAGCGTTCAACTCCACGATGCGGTTATCGGGAATGTGGCCGATGTAGCTGTGCCCTTTTCGTAGGCGTTCGACTTTTCCAGCGTCGATGTCGTAACCGATGACGTTGAAACCACCCCAGACAAAGGTCTCGGCCAATGGCAACCCGACATAGCCTAGACCGACAATAGCGACCGTGGCGGTTTGCTGATCCAGACGAGAACGGAGCCGTTCGGCCAACGGATTCACCGGCTCTGACGCTGTTGCGATTATTGATTCTTTCGTCTGTGTACGTGTAATGCTCATCGCACAAATCTCCCTGCGTAAATGGCGAGCGGGGTGTGTCAACGCCCCGGTAGGGCGAGCGGGGTGTTTCAACACCCCAATTCATTTTTTTGTCGCGACTACTGATCGTATTCCGCCAACAGTTGCCGGGCTTGCTCCTGTTCGCTGGGATGGAGTTTTGCCAATTCCAACCCTGCTTCTTTGGCCTTTCGGATGGTGGACTTGGCACCGTCATTGTCGCGAGTCAGATGCTGCGCTCGAGCCAGATGCAACAATCGCGTTGGCGTTGGCGTGTCCGTGGTCGCCTCCTTGAAGTCGGCCAACGCTTTCTCGTTGTCTTTGAGCGCCAGATAAACCATCCCGCGAGTGTCCAGCAGATCCCCGCGTCGGCCCATTCCCGCTAGTGCTTGATCGATCAGCAGCAACGCCTCCTTGGCATCGCCGGCGTGTATTGCCAACTGCCACGCCAAATTATTCATGGCCACGAAATGGTTCGGCTCACTCTTGAGTACATCGCGCCACTGAGCAGACGCTTCGGAATATTTGCCTCGGCGGTCGTAAAGATCGGCGAGTTGCATCCGCAGCATGTTGCTAGGTTTGGGACCCATCAACGCTTTGACGAGCCGTTTTTCCACTATCGCCATCTGGGCGTCCGTAGGCTTCATGATGCGCAAGAGCGACATGACAACTCCACCAATCGCTTCAGGAGGACACGTCCCCTTATCCCATGTCGTTTCGCATAGGTCGAAGGCTTCTTGGTGGCGTTTTTGCCGACTCAGCGTACCGATGAGCAACAGCACTTCTTCCGGCCGCGCTCCGGGTCGGGAAATGTGGTTGGTGATTAGTTCGCGAGCCTGAGCGTCCTTCTTCTGGTTCTCCAAAAGCCGGGCTTGCAGTTCGACACTCGCAAAACCATTAGGGCCAACATCGCGGTTTTTTTCGAGTTCTTTGAGTTGCCCAATGACACGATCCACTTCATCGATCGCGTCAGAGTCGCGACGAGTCGCCATCAGGCTCATGGCGTATTGAGCTAAATAACGAGGTGTTCGCAGGGGCGTCTGCGTTAGCTCGCGCAGATTCTTTTGCGAACGATCATTCCGCCCGTCTGCCTCGTAGAGCATTGCGAGGAGGAAACGATCGTCGGCCGACAAATCGCCTTTGCGGTCGAGTTCCTCGAACATTTGAATGGCCCGATCGCGGAAATGTTTGGACGCTTGCGATGCCAACACTCTCGCCCGCGCTCGGATGAGGTCGGTCGGCAAGTCGCGCTCGTTCGTTTGGGCTAGCTTGCCATCGACATCCAGGCGCATTCCAACCAGGCCCAGTGCCTCGGTGAAACGGCGATAGTCGGCATTTCCGGCCAATGCCAAGGCCAAGCTACGCCGCGCCCAATCTCGATCCTCGGGCGATGCGGTCGCCAGGGTGTTGTCGGTCAACCGGCGCAACAGCGGTTCTGCTTCACGCAATCGTCCAACATTCAAATGAGCCAACGCTACGGTACGAAGGACGGCCGGGTCGTTCTTTCCCTCCTCCACCGCGAGCGTATAGTGCTTGATAGCCTCGGGGAAACGGCCTGCCACATCGTAACATTGCGCGAGAATCAACGCCCGTTTCGCTTCGGGGAGGTTCTTCTCGGCTTCGACAATGGCCTTCAGGGCTTCGTCTTTGCGTTTGCGTTCGATGAAGAACTGAACGCGAGCGAGGTTCGTTTCCGGATCACTGGGCGAAACGGTTATCGCCTCGTTGAGTTTCTTTTCAGCATCATCGAATCGGCCGTTGGCACTCAGTAGGCGAGCCAGGTAGACCAAATCGGAGGCTTCGCGGTTATCGTCGCGAATGGAAGATTGAGCGATGTCCAGTGCTCGCTGCACATTCCCCGAACGGATGGCCAGGGCCGCCGCCAATCGGTTCAGTTCTTTACCGGCAACGAGAGACTTGTTGAGTTGCCCCATCAAGGCTTGAGCCTCGTCATTGCGTCCTTTTTGTCCGAGCAGGAACACCAGACGACGAATCGCGGTAGGACTGTTTTCGCCGTTTTTGACGGCTTCCTGCAAGTTTTTGATGGTGTGATCGGGATTGTTCTCCAGGGTGGAGATTTCCGCGCGAGCCAGGAACACCGACGCCCAAGACGGACGAGATTTTTGTACGAGATCTAGTTCCTGACGTGCCGAATCTAGTAGCGATTTTCGATTGCTTTCTTGGTTGATATTGCGTGCTTTATAAATGGCAAGCAACGCGATCCCATAGCGATAGTAGACGCCAGCAGTTTGTTCGATTTTGCGAATGGTGTCCAGGTGTTGATTCATTCCCTGTTCATCTTGATCGCGTAACGCCAAATCAAACAGCAAAAGTTGGAGCTTCAGATCTTGTCGATAACTCGGCAACGCTGCCAGACGGGTATACAACTTGCGGGCGGTGGCAGGATCATTACTCCGCAAACTAATATCGGCCAATCCACTGAACAATCGAGATTGTTCGGGTTCACTAAATTGATCAGACGGTTCGGTTAGTTTGACGACCGCATCGCCAGATCGTTCACCCAATGCTTTAGCCAATCTTGCCCGAACAAGTCGTAGTCCCACTTTGTCGCCGAGTCTTTCTTGAGCTTCGTCCATTACTTTTTGAGCTTCGGCATTTTTGCCTCGCCGAATATCAAAATCAGCGAGAGCGGCCCAGAGATCAACCTCGTCCGGACAACGGTCACAGGCAGAACGTAGTTCTTTGCGTGCCTCCGTCGGACGGTTTTGACGCATCAACATCTCAGAACGCATGAGCGGAATTTCTACCACCGCTCGTGGATTGGCTTCCTCCGCTTGCCGTAGAAGAATATCGGCGTTTTCCCATTCCGGTTTCTCGGACAGCATCTGGCGTTGAATTTCCAGGCGAGCCACATCGATCCAGGCGCGGGCTGGCATCTGCTGTTGTTTGATCAGAAAATCGAACTGCCCCCGAGCGGCGTCGAGTTGCCCCTGTGCCGCACGGGCTTCGGCCATCCCAATCCGAGCGGCGACATTGGTCGGATCCCAATCGCTAGCACGCTTAAAGGCTGCATACATTTGAGCGTGTTCTTCCAAACGCCCATAGCATTGACCAAGGAACAGATCCGCCTGGCAAGCCAGATCGGGTTGAGCGGCCAAGAGGGTTCGGGCACGCTCGAAGGCCAACGTCGCCTCGGCCCAATTACGTTCCAGCAGATGCAACCGTCCAGACATGTAGTCGGCGGCACCGTTGATGCGCGTTTTACGGACTTGTTCGATGACGGCTTCAATCTCGGCCCGCTGTTCCGCGATTATTTGCGGTTCGCGGATATCGACTTCGTCCAGTAGCAGATTTCCTTTGTGCCATAACAATTGGAATTCACCGGTTTCCTCAGGGGAGAGTCCCGTCTTATCTTTCGCGGCCAGTTCTAGTCCGTGACGGAGATAGGCAAACGCTTGATCGCGGTGTTTTTTGATTCCAGCCTTGCGTTGATCCGGGCTACGAGTCGGGTCTTCCGACGTGGCCCGTCCGCGTAATCGCTCCAGGTCGGCGGCACAAAGCAGCACATCGACGGCGTCTGGCTTGCGACGCAATGCCTGGGCAATATCCTCGGCCGCGTCGTCGAGCTTCACTCGTCCCTTGTTCGCTGTTTCGCGGATTTCCAAGAGATCGAAATCGCGACGATAACGCCAGCGTGCCAGATAGGCATCGGCGACGGTTTCGTTTGAAGATACAAGCCGATTCATCGCATCGTCGGCTTCGCCGAAGTTTCGGCTACGTTTAACAGAGTCGGTTTCGGTGCGTCGGCGCAACATATAGGCCAATCGCAGATACGGCAACAATTCGGCCGGAGCGTGCCGGATCGCGAGCCGATAGCATTCCATTGCCTCGGGGGTTTTCTTTTCGCTTTCCAACACTTGGCCCCAATAGGCTGCGAACTGTCCCTGCTCGGCTGCATTCTCAAGAGCCGGAGCCGGCACCTTGTTCGTGCGCTCCTCCCGCAGGGCGGCAATGGCTTGTGTGAGTGTATCGTAGGGCATCAACTTGTTGAGGTGTTCGCGTATGATGAGAAAATCGCGAATACTTAATGCGGTTTTCACCAGCAGTTTGCGTAAGTCGCGGTCATCAACATTCGTCAACACTTTGTCAAGCAATTCAACCGCTCGTTTGCGATTGCGAATCGACGACGTGACCCCATCTCCCGCCCACTGTTTGGCGAGCGTCGCCATCTCGCTGTAGTCCGACTTGTTGAATTCCAAATACCGTTGTCGAAACTCGCCAGACTTGGCCTCGTTTCCGTTCTCCTCGGACTTTTTCGCCTGATACAACAAGGCGTCAGCGATTCGTCCACGTTGGATACGGTGTAGCAAAAAAAGGCCGGCGGCTGTGACGGCGAGCCCGACCAGCAGGGCAAGGAACAGCTTGCCGTTAATTTTTCTCATTGGCGGTTCCATCCAAAGTTGTACTCCCCGCAAAGGCAAACGAGAGCCTTGGCAGGTTTAAGAAAAGAACAGTCGTTCCACGAGTGGGGGGATGACCCGAGACGGCAAACGGGCTAGGGGAGGTGATATCGCGGTTCATCCTGGTGTCGCTTCAAGGGTGCTTCATGCATTAAGCAATATACAGCCCGCTCATTACGAGCGGGCCGATCAGACACAACAACATCACTTAGGCGGCGGCTTCTACCTTGCGACGCTTGCGCCACGCAACACCGCCTATGCAGGTCAGAGCCAAACCACCGAGAACCATCGTGCCCGGTTCGGGCGTTTCGGTGACAACCGGAGGAGTATCCCGCAGCGATACTTCTACGTGAGCCGAAATACTGCCCGTCTGAACGGCACTCGGCGGGCCGGGAGGCGTATAGGCATCCATGCGGACCGTGAAATCATAGGAGCCGAGTTGGAACACAACAAATGACCCCGAACCAGGATCAAAGCTGTTCTTCACATTGGAAGCTTCGCTGGAGAACGTACCGGACAGCTTGCCCGTGAACGTGTGCGAGCCGGTGTGAAGGGTCCCATTCTCAAACATCGAGATAGTCAGGCCCATGCTATATGCACCATTTGTGGTAAGCACATTGGGTGTTGTAGCCGGTAGCGTACTAGCCACCCGTAAATTGGTGGCAACAATGTCGCTACTGCCCGTGGCAAAGGTCGGCAGTTCGTTGGTGAACGTGACCACGCCAACCGGGCTGTTATTGGAGCTGACCGAAGGCGTGCCGGGCGTCCAGTTGTACTGCCACTGTACCTGATCGGTCGGCAGCGGCGCGGCCTGAGCCACCGTGACCGAAAGAGCGGTCGCGGTTGCCATGATGAAAGCGGTAAACTTACGGTACATTACGTGGGTCCTTTCCTGTCCATGGTCAGACCACACTGACCAGATTAGGGGCAGTCCGTCGCTCCTTCTGGTAGTCAACTCAATGGTGTGTAAAGCGAAACGGGAAAGTCACTCCTTCAAGTGAAAGTCCGTCAGTGCTGTCCCTAACGACCATTTAGCCGTTAAGAGATTCGAAGTCTAAACAAGGTGCCGTTTGGTGTCAATGTGATCTAGCCACGAATCGCCAACCATCTTCTTTTGTCTTGTCCTGCATGGCTTGCTCGGGCTATAGTCACTTCTCAATTATTGGGGCGTTGACACACCCCCCTCGCCCTAAACGTGTCCTTATGCGGGAGATTATCGAATGCGTGTGAGCAAACACCTGCTTTTCGCCATCCCCGCGGTCCTCTTCCTGGGGTTGGGGACCTGGTTCCTGGCTCCTACCTTGCATTCCTGGTATCTCCTCCGTGGACTACGAAACGCTGATGCCGAAACTCGGGGTTCCTGGGCCAACGCCGTCGCCCGTCTTGGAAATAATGCGGTCGATCCTCTTCTGGACGGCTTAAGTGCCCCGAACGGTGATAATGCGGTGGCCGGACTCGACGCCATGCTAGAACACCTGCCGGCGGGACAGCTCGCGTCTCGCATCACACGTGCTTACAGTAAATTATCCCCCGAAGGACGAATCCGGGTCTTGCACCTACTTAGTAACTGGGTGGAACGCTCGACGGACCAGGATTTGCACCAACACGCCGCTGAACTTCTTGCCCAACTCGACGGCGACGCACCTTCCCTCGAAGTTGCGGTCGGCTTAGCGTCGGCCGTCATGAGTCAACCACGTTCTGCCGAGGTCGTGGTGCGGGCCAGGAAGCTCGCCCAAGCAGGACTGGCTTCGCGGTCACCCGCTGTTCGCGTGCGAGCGGTTTCGTTGTGTCTACAGCCGGGGTTGGATTTGCTGGAACCGGTTGCCGCATTGTTGACCGATATTGCCCCTGAAGTTCGACGCGCCGCCCTGATCGCGGTTGGTCCAGCCACTACCGCTGTCAGTGAAGAAGCCTTGTTGCCCTGCCTTCACGATGAAGATTTCCAGGTCCGCGAACTTGCTCGCTCATCGCTCCTGGCCCGTGGACTACGCTCCGAACAAGTGGAACTCGGTCGCCTGATTACCCATCCCCGTTCGCGCATTCGCTTGGAAGTTCTCGACCGTCTACCCGAAGTTCCCGAACTCGATCCGGTTGTCTGGCTTCGTCGATTGAGTCAGGACGGTTCCCCGGCCGTTCGTGCCGCCGCTGCCCGTGCCATGGGTCAACTCCCCCAGTTGGACCTTAGCGACCGACTCGAACAGATGGCCCGCACCGATCCTAGCCCAACCGTTGCGCAACTAGCTCGATACTACCTGATTCAGCGGAATCGTCTTCGTACGGTTGGTGCTCCCTGAGCCGTTTGCTTTGGTTTCCTTGGGCGGTATCATAATCGCTGGAGGAAGGGCCGATGTTCGGTCATCTTGTTCGTTTGCTCCGGCGTCGGAGTCGTCATCCTCGCGAGCCTATCGATCGCTTTTGCCGCTCGTAGCTATGCTTTGGTCGTCTCCGAAACCGCTGTCGGCCTGGATGCCGTCGAATGGCCCAACGAAGCGCCAACCGATTGGCTAGGGCAATCGACCGGTTTACTGTTTCAACTGCTCTTATGGATCATGCCAGCCGGGTTTCTCGCCCGTTTCCTCGCCTCAACCTGGATGCCCGATAATCCGCCGTTGCGCTTTTTCATCCTGATGGGAGCGGCCGCTTGGCTTCTCTTTCCAATGGGACTGCTGTTGTCGATGGCGTCCGTTGATGTGGGCGGAACGGTCGTCCGACTGCTGTCGTCGTTCTTGACGCTCATCGTCTTCTACGTTCTGACAGCCCTTCTAGCGATCGCTGCCCTTGGATTGGCCTACTTTGGCTTATTCACGGCCGCATGGTATTTTTTGCCCATCGCCGCGTTGGTCTGTCCGGCGGTGTTGCTGATTCATGCCCGACTGTTAGGCCGAATCGGCTGGCTGGTCGGTCGTCGCGAGGTGACGTTAGGAAACCCGACGAAACGCAAGAAACGCCGCCGCCGCAAAGCGCTGGAACGCGATAGGCGGACAGCCACCGAAGATGACGAACCGATTGAGGCCGACGAAATCGAGCCAAAACGCTCCCGATTGGCCTATCGGGATCCCGAGCCGGATCCCTACCAAATGGCCGACGATTCCGACGTGGAGGCAACAATAGGTCGGCACAACAAGGTGGAAATCGAACGCGATGAGATAGAACGCGAGGTACGTCTGCGTCACCGCGAGGAACCGCCCGCGCCCCGAAGTCTGTTCTTCGGCGGGGTCTGGGAGTTTCCGCTTTATCCAACTTCGCTACGGGCCTGGGTCTGGTTGATCTTCATGAGCATGTCCACCGGTGCGCTCGTCCGCTTCATGATCAGCGTCTCGCCCTTCGGTAATGGCCCCTGATTCACTCCGGGATTCCGTCCAAAACACTTGCCCCGCTTTGAGACGGATCGTACGGTTCGAGCCATTGAATGACCTCGATACGGTTCAGGTCGGGATCGTGAATAAAAAAACGGTCGCAATGGGGAATCGGAGTCGTTTCGTCGATTCGCAGGCCCACTCGCCGACAATGCTCCCGAGCTGTCTGGATGTTGGCGACCCGCAGCGCGAAATGACGTGGGCTGACATTATCAGGCTGCGGCTTGAGTAACAGATGCAATTGTTGCTGGCCCAGATCGAACCATATTACCTTAAAATCGAACGTCTTCGGCTTGGCAATCTCCGCCAAACCCAGCAGATCGCGGTAAAAATGTCGGCTACGGCTTAGGTCGGTGATGAGTACCGAGACGTGATCAATCGCGGTCACTCCGATACTCATCACATAGCCCTCACGTGTAGACCGTATTTCAACGGTTCGCTTCTGTCCCCGCCTTGGCCGGCTGCTTACGCCAACAACGCCTTGATGACCTCGGCTTTCTCAACGCCCGTCAACCTTTGGTCGAGTCCCTGATAGCGGACGGTGAACCGCGAGTGGTCGAAGCCCATCAGTTGCAATATCGTCGCGTGCCAGTCGCGGATATGCACCGGGTCTTTCACGATGTTGTAGCTGAAATCGTCCGTCTCCCCGTAGATCGTCCCCGGCTTGATCCCTCCGCCCGCCATCCAGATCGTGTAGCAACGCGGATGGTGATCACGGCCGTAGTTCGTCTTCGACAAGCCGCCCTGCGAGTAAATGGTGCGGCCGAATTCACCGCCCCAGATGATCAAGGTGCTATCCAACATACCGCGGGCTTTGAGGTCGGTGATCAACCCATAGCACGCCTGATCGACGTCCTTGACCTGTGAGGGCAATCGACCGGCCACATTACCGTGCGTGTCCCAGTTGTTGTGGTAGACCTGCACGAACCGCACACCGCGTTCGACCAGTCGCCGGGCGGTTAACGCCACGTTCGCAAACGTACCGGGCTTCTTCGCCTCTTCGCCGTACAGATCGAACGTCTTGTTCGGCTCCTTCGACAAATCGACCAGTTCCGGCACACTGCGCTGCATTCGGAAGGCCATTTCGTACTGAGCAATGCGTGTGTGCGTCTCGGTGTCGCCGACGCTCTTATAGTTCAGTTCGTTGAGAGCCTTCAGCCCATCGAGCGTCTTGCGCCGTGTGGCCGGGCCAACACCCGGCGGGTTGTTGATGTACAGAATCGGATCACCGGCCGCGCGGAACGGAACGCCCGCATGTTCGCCCGGTAGATAGCCCGACTGCCACAACCGGGCCGAAATCGCCTGCACCTGTTCGGTATTGCTTGGACGCGCCACCATCACCACGAACGTCGGCAAATTGTCGTTCAGGCTGCCTAGTCCATAGCTCATCCACGCCCCAAGGCACGGCTTGCCCGTCACCTGCGTTCCCGTTTGGATGTTCGTGATGGCCGGTTCGTGATTGATGGCTTCGGTGTGCATCGAGCGGATGAAGCACATCTCGTCCGCGACCTTCGGCAGATGCTGCCAAAGTTCGCTCATCCACATGCCGCATTTTCCGGCCTGAGCAAACTTAAACTTCGACGGCGCGATAGGGAAACGCGCTTGGCCGCTCGTCATCGTCGTCAAACGCTGGCCGCCGAACACGGATTTGGGTACATCTTTGTCGTACCATTCGGCCATTTTCGGCTTGTAATCGAACAAATCTATCTGCGGCGGGCCACCCACCAGATGCAGATAGATGACGTGCTTGGCCTTGGGTGCAAAATGAGCCAAGCCCGGTAGCTTGTCATCGTTCTTGCCGTCCTTGGCCATGAGTTGCCCCAGCGCGGCGAGGCCGACGGTGCTGGAGACGCCCGCGCCGAAAAACTGGCGACGTGTCAGGTTGGTCAGAAAGTCGTTCATCGGAGGATCCTCCGCTTTTTTTCGCTGGTGGTGAGAGGGGCTGAGCAGGGAGAGGATGGCTTCTCTCTCTCCCACGCAGCACCCTTGAAATTACTTATTCAGGACTTCGTCCAGATTCATCAACGCATTGGTCAACATCGTCCATCCGGCGAGCGTCGTCGGGTCGAGCGTAGCGTCGGGCTTCGACTCGCCGAACGCGATCAGCTTCTTCGCGCCTTCCGCATCGGTCTTGAAGTCCGTCAGCAACTCCGCGAGCATTTTCTTAACTAGCGGACGTTCCTCGGCGCCCAGTGTTCGGGCGATCAGTCGCCGCGTGATGAAGTCGAGACGCTCGTCGTCGCTCGTCGCTTCCTTGATGGCCTGCTCGGCCAGATAGCGTGCCGCTTCGACGAACTGCGGGTCGTTGAGCGTCACCAACGCTTGCAGGGGCGTGTTGGTCCTTTCGCGACGCACGGCACATAACTCGCGGTTGGGGGCGTTGAATATCTCCATGTTCGCCGGGGGGGCTGACCGCTTCCAGAACGTGTACATACTCCGACGATATAAATTCTCGCCCGTGTCCCGGCGATAGTCGCGCGTGTTACTGCCGATCATCGCCACCGCCTCCCAAACGCCGTCGGGCTGATACGGCTTGACGCTCGCGCCGCCGAAACGTCTGGTCAGCAGACCGCTAGCGGCCAGGGCGTGATCGCGGACCATTTCGGCATCCATACGGAAGCGTGGGCCGCGCGAAATCAGTCGGTTAGCCGGGTCTTTCTCGCGTTTCTCCGGTGTGGTCAGGGCCGATTGACGATAGGCCGACGATGTCACCAATAGACGATAGAAACGCTTGAGATCCCATCCGCTCTCGCGGAATTCGATGGCCAGCCAGTCAAGCAGTTCCGGGTGCGACGGTAGTTCACCGCTGATGCCGAAATCCTCGCTGGTGCGGACGATGCCGGTGCCGAACAGTTCTTGCCAGATGCGGTTGACGGTCGCCCGCGCGGTGAGCGGGTGGTTGTCGCCCATCAGCCAGGTCGCGAAGCCCAGACGGTTCGTGGGCAGTTCCTTGGGGAATGGCGGTAGCACGGACGGAACGCCGGG
>RGDT01000060.1 GCA_009918525.1 Planctomycetia bacterium | reverse complement strand
CGAACTTATCGCGGGCCTCTCTCGCACGGATGCCTACCCTACCGCGATTCAGGGGTTAGGGGGGAAGCCCCCCCTAACCCCTGCAATAGTGGATAATGTCGAGGTAAAGCAAACGCACATCTCCGTTGTCTTTCTTGTTGGCAAATATGTTTACAAAATCAAGAAACCTGTAGCCCCCGGCTTTCTCGATTATTCAACGCTAGAGAAACGCCGGCACGCCTGTGAGGAAGAGGTACACGTCAATCGAAGATTGGCCCCATCCGTCTATCTTGGTGTTGTCCCCGTTGTGCGGACGGCTTCCGGGTTGCGAGTCGAAGCTCCTGGCGAGCCGATCGAATGGGCAGTGAAGATGGTGCGCCTGCCCGATGAAGCATCGTTGCTCTATCGCGTCGAGCACGGAACCCTTGACGCGAATACCCTGGTCATTCTCGCTCGCCGAATTGCCGCGTTCCATAGTTCGGCCGAGGGTGGACCGCGAGCCGCCGCCAATGCCCATTTCGAGCAAGTGGCTCGGAACGCTCGCGAAAATCTCGATCACTCCGCCCAGCATGTGGGCGTGACCGTTAGCCAGAACGTGTACGCTCGGCTGGGTGAACTTCTGGAATCGGAACTAGACCGACTGCACGGCCTGATTGACGCTCGCGCCTCTCGTGGTGTAGCTCGCGATACCCATGGCGATCTTCGTCTCGAACACGTCTATCTCTTTCCCGAACGCCCCACGCCGGATGATCTGGTGATTATCGACGGCATCGAGTTCAACCATCGCTTCCGGCTGTCCGATCCGGTTTGTGATATGTCTTTTTTGGTGATGGACCTTATGTCCCGAGGGCGTGCAGATCTGGCACGAGTCTTCGCCGATGCCTATTTCAACGCCGCCGACGATTCCGAGGGACGAGAGTTATTGCCATTGTACGTGGCCTATCGAGCGATGGTACGGGCAAAGGTGCGCAGCGTGTTGGCCTCCGAGCCGGAGGTACCGGCCGCCAAGCGAATCGCCGCGGGGGATCGGGCGCGGGCAAACTGGTTGTTGGCTTTGGGAGTGCTGGAAAACCCGCTCCGCGCACCTTGTCTCGTGTTAATTGCCGGTCTACCGGGGACAGGCAAATCAACGATCGCGCGTCGGTTGGCTCAGGAAGCGGGGTTCACCGTGGTACGCTCCGACGTGATTCGCAAAGAAATTGCCCGAAAAAATCACGCGGTCGGCATCTACACGCCCGAATGGGATGACCGTACCTACGTCGAATGTTTGCGACGAGCCGAACAGGTTTTGGACCATGGCGGGCGCGTGCTGGTCGATGCGAACTTCCGCGAAGAGGGGCGACGACTCATGTTTCTGCGGGCGGCTGCTCGACGCTGTGTGCCGTTCATCCTGTTCCTGTGCCGGGCCGACGCCGAGATTGTCCGGATACGTTTAGCGGCTCGACGGGGTGATGCCTCGGACGCGGATTGGTCGATTTATCGACGGGTCGCGAAATTGTGGCAAGACCCCGGAGTGCAACTGCGCGATTGGATTCGCGAAGTACCTAACGACGGCGACTGTGAAGACGCTTTGGCGGTCGCGTTGCAAGGTCTGGATGACCTGTTGCTTCGTCAGAGTCTCCGCCCCGTACTCGCGCCGGTGTGCGGTTTCGCACGCGAAGTGAGCGAAACCGCACTACCTTGTGCTTGACATGGTCTCATAAACTTCTGGGCAGAGAGCGAAAAACCCACCTCTCACCCACACTACACAGGGTTCAGACTCCGGCCATTAATTATCACCCTTTTTCTGTTCACGCGACACAACCCCCCTCCGTGGGAGTTGGATATGCGGGTCGTCATCGGGTGAAACCATGCTTACCCTCCTGTAAGTTCGTGCTCTGCCTGAAGCCAAAAACGAACTCCGTCATCCGAAGGCCGACCAGCCGCTTCCCACTTCTGGTAGGCCAGTAGGCGAACGGCCTGTTCGGTGAGACTCTTTCCATGATCGGGAATGACCTCTGAAATCGACTCGCCAACTCGTGTCGTCTCCGGCGGCGGGGTAATGCCTGACTTACCAGGGTGAGGATGAACCGTGGGCGATGGGTATTTGACATGCTTTTTCACGTGGTTCACTCCTTGGAAAACTCTGCCAGGTTTTCGTCCGCTTCATCAACCTGTTTACCTGCTTCGTTCGCCACCATACCAACCTCGGGCAGTTGAAGAATCTCTATTTCTTGGGGGCCGTCTTTTCCCCATTCCACCCATGCGGCGCTTCCGTCGGCGACGGAGCCGGGGTTGATTACTAGGGTGCCGGCCAACGATTGCGTACCGCTTTTGGATTCGTGACAAGGCAGCACGCACAGACGCGGGCGATACGTCTGGATGAACGGGTCAGCGGTTCGACCGTCCTGGATACACTCTCCGATGAGCGGTGGACCGGCCAACATCAACACCTTTGGTACTGATTTCACCCCACTCATCGGCCGCATCCAATAGCGGGCCATCGGCCACGAAAAATAGCCGATGTCCGTGTCGGTGTATTCGGCGATGCGGCCTCCGATGCCGAAGACAGCAACATCGGGACCGATGGCCGGTGTGCCGTGAACCAAGCGCAGGTTGCCATGGCTCGTCTCGGCAGCCATTCCGACCTGCAAGAATTGATCCAGTGGGGCATCGTAAAGGCCCGGAATGACGGCCGTGAACGACTCTAAAGTTCCCAAGGCAGTCAAAAAATGTTCGATGAAGCGGGCATCTCGGGGCGTGTAGCCAAAAGCTGTGGTTGCGGTCGCCGCGTAGGAACGGCGAGGCGAAAGGACGCCGCCGGCGAAGAGCACGGCATCGGGACGGCGAGAGGATGCTGCCGCAAGCAACCGATCGAGTGCGGGAAATTCTCCGTTCACGCCACTGCAAACGAGCATTGTACGCATGCTTACTACTTCCCCCGAGCCGGTCGATGAAGGCGACGTTTTCCGAGTAAGATTCTGGGTGAAGAGGGGAGGCCACCCCTCTTCACCACGGCCCCCTCACCCCGTGTCGCGGGTTTTCAATCGTTGTTGAATAGCGCTTACGCATCGCCCAACACCGATCACATTTTTCAACTCGATTTCCTGGGAGTTCGGCCCCGAAGTACGGATAATCAAGTCTCCGGCTCCCCAACCAATCAACCAGCGAAACCAGTCGGACGGTTGCTGGTCTACCGTCGTGAGAGCAGTATCAAAAGTGTGTTCGTCGTTGCCCCATTCGTCGCGTAAACGTACTTGTCTCTTGGACACGATCAAACAGCGTCGCCCATCCAGTACAACGACATTGATGAACCAGACAACAAACAACACGGAGGATAAAATCACATATCCGCCGAGGTTGATGTGAACACGGAATAGTTTCAGCCAGCGCCACAACGGCTCCCACAAGTCGAGCCAACTGATCAAAAACAACAGCGCGATCACAAACGCTCCAATAAGCAATGACCATGGCCCGCGTAGATACGAATGACTCAACACGGTGATGGTCAACAACGTCACCACAAATACCACTCCCGGAATACGGCTGCGTGCAACTCGTTCTCCCGTGGCATAAATCATCCCCCTCTCTGGGAGAATCACCTCATGGTCAAAAATGATCGCCTCATCTGGAACTAACACGATCACATGGCCGTCGAGATACGTCCACAACGCCATGACAAACCCGATCGCCCACACGGGCCACCAGTAGAGGATGAAAGAGTGAGACACGATACATAACTCCGGCTGCTCTGCGCCGGCGATCTTTTGCGAACGTTCCGTGGTACTCGACATGGTTGGTTCCTCCGTCGCGCTCAGTAGACTCCGTCCTCCATCTGTCCTGGGCGTGCCTAGCAAAAGATTCGCATCCCTTATCCTTTCATCATTGAGATCTGCATTCCGAATATGAGGCAAGTTCATTCGTTATCGCGATCCAACTCGCGATGGTTATTTCTTGCTGAGCAAATTATGCTGGGGCAAAAATAATGCCGCCTTTTGTACGTGATGCAATTTCTCTCAAAGCCTCGCGATTGTGTGGGGTACCGTAGGCGAGATGGTCGCAATCCGCACACACTGCACACTCCGCATCTCCACGAGCGAACATAAATCGGCCATGATTGGCACATTCGGACAAAGTCGGATGTTGGCACTGTAATTGCACCAAGTACCTATGGAAAGGATCTGTGGACTTCGCCTTTTCTGGAGAAAGCCATGACTGGCACCATGAGCCGATCTCTCGACGCCCTGGATTCGTTGCATCACCGCCTAACGGCGGAAATGACGGTTCCACCGGGTAGCACCGACAAACCAGCCGCACAAGCTCTGACCATTGCTCTGAGCCGACAAGCAGGCTCGGGCGGATCGGACATCGCTAAGGAAGTGGGACGACTGCTAGACTGGCCGGTATATGACAACGAACTGCTCACCCGCATCGCCTTAGAAAAAGGATTGAGTGCCCGAATGCTCGAAGGCCTCGACGAACGCCACGTCAGTTGGCTGGAGCAGGCCATCCACTCGTTCAGCAAGGGCGGGCCGCTCGACGGTCGTTACCTCAACGGGTTGTTGCGCGTTTTGGCCTCGTTGAGCAAGTCGGGCCATTGCGTCATTGTTGGGAGGGGGGCGTCGCACGTGCTACCGCCAGATACGACGCTCGGTGTGCGAGTGGTGGCACCGCGAGCCTGGCGGGTTGGACAAGTTCAGAAACGCATGGATTTATCCGCTGCCGACGCCGAACAGTGGGTAAACGAGCACGATCGCGAGCGTTTGGCATTCGTCCAAGCGCATTTCCACGCAGACGCCACTGATCCGACGCTGTACGATATGATTCTGAACGGCCAACGACTCGGCACCACTGACGCCGCCTCGTTGATCGTGCAAGCTGCTCGGGCGTTCGAGGCTCGTCTCGTCGCCAAGTCTACGGGCTGACAAGAACACGGATGAGGGCGTCGCAGCGGAACCCGCCCCATACTCGGGGCCTAATCCGATGAACGAGCCGACTCCCACCACTTTCCCTTGGCGTTCCAAAGAAACCCCCATCGCCGTAATGGCTTTCCTGGCTATCACGGCTCATCTCTTACTAAGCTACGTTGTCAAGCCGACGGGGTCGGTATTCGGTTGTCCCTGGCCTTTGTTGCCGTTGTGGATTGCCCTGGCGGTGGGGGTACCGTTGTTGATGGATTTATTAGTTCGTGTGTCTCGGTTTGAATTTAACTCAGATTTGCTGGCGGGAATCTCCATCGTGACGGCGGTGCTGCTGGAGCAATACCTCGCCGGGGCGATGGTGGTACTCATGCTGTCCGGCGGTCAAGCGCTGGAGGCGTTCGCTGTGCGTACTGCCTCGTCAGCGTTGGAGGGGTTGGCGCGACGGTTACCGTCCGTGGCGCATCGTCGACGTGATGGCGTCGTTGTCGATGTGCCACTTGGGGAAATAGTCGCCGGCGATTTGTTGCTCATCTTTCCGCACGAAGCCTGCCCTGCCGATGGTATCGTCGTCGAGGGCCGCAGCACCATGGACGAATCCTATCTCACCGGCGAACCGTATTTGCTTCCCAAAGCCGCAGGCGCGGCCGTGCTATCCGGGGCGGTTAACGGAGAGGGCATGTTGACCATCCGCGCCACAAAGGCGGCTGTGGACTCGCGCTATGCTGCCATCATGCGTGTAATGCGCGAATCCGAACAACGTAGACCGCAGATGCGCAGGCTGGGCGACTTGTTGGGAGCGTACTACACGCCGCTCGCCCTCGCGGTCGCGACGACGGCCTGGCTTCTCACAGGCGAGCCATTGCGCTTTCTCGGCGTTTTGGTGGTCGCGACTCCCTGCCCGCTGTTGATTGCTATTCCGGTGGCGATTATCGGTTCTGTCTCCGTTGCCGCACGTCGCGGCATCATCATTAAAGACCCGGCTGTTCTGGAAGCGATCGACACATGCCGTACCGCCATCTTCGACAAGACCGGCACACTGACCTACGGCCAGCCGACACTCACCGAAATCCTGCCCGCGACGGGATTCACGGCCGACGAGGTGCTAAAAGCTGTGGCGACCCTGGAACAGTATTCGCGTCATCCTCTGGCGTCGGCGGTGATCGACGAGGCCAACCGACGCGGACTGGCACGGGGCGAGACCCATGAGGTCAGCGAACCGCCGGGGCAGGGGATGCGCGGAACCGTCAACGGGTGGGACGTGTGCATCACCAGTCGAAAACATCTCGCAGCCCGAATGCCGGAAGCGGCGGCGGCGTTACCTGATATCGTGGCGGGCTTGGAGTGTGTGGTTTTGGTCAATGGCCGTTATGCGGCGATGTTCCGCTTTCGGGATGAGCCGCGTGTCGAGGGAAAGTCGTTTGTCGAACATCTAAATCCGCGACATGGATTTGAGCGTGTGTTGCTGGTATCTGGCGACCGTGAAAGCGAGGTGCGATATCTGGCCGAAAAGGTAGGGATCACCGAAGTCTACTATGGGCAAAATCCCGAACAGAAGCTCGAATTGGTAAGGCAGGAGACACGCAAAGCCAACACCGTTTTTCTGGGGGACGGCATCAACGATGCTCCCGCGTTGACGGCGGCTACGGTTGGCATCGCCTTCGGTCAGGCCAGTGACGTGACGGCGGAGGCGTCCGGGGCAGTGGTGTTGGACAATTCACTGGAGCGCGTCGATGAGTTGTTGCACATCGGGCGAAGGATGAGGACGATTGCCCTACAGAGCGTCATCGGCGGCATGGGATTGAGTCTCTTGGGAATGGGATTGGCAGCGTTCGGTACTCTTCCGCCGGTCGCAGGCGCGTTAGCTCAGGAGGTCATCGACGTTCTGGCGGTGCTGAATGCGCTGAGAGCAACGGTTGCGCCAGCTTCACTCACGGATTATGACGGCTAATGTGTGCAGGCCGATGACAAACCCCTCTCTACCTTCTAAACAGACAACACTCTCTCCATTATCCACCGGTACGAAAGAACAATCATGTCAATCACTCCCTCTCTGCCTCCCTTGAATGATCCTGCGTTGCCCGAGCGAACCCGTCTTCGGGTTATTTTTTATTTGATTCCCTACCTGTTTTTTCTCTATATCTTGGCATATCTCGACCGTACCAACGTCAGCGTTGCTCAACTAGAAATGCAACGCCCCGTATCCGAAGGGGGATTGGCGTTTACAAAAACGGTGTGCGGTTTCGGAGCGGGATTATTCTTCTGGGGGTACTGGATTCTCGAAATTCCCAGCACTCAAAGCGTCCTGAGCTGGGGTGCTCGCTGGGTTTTCGTTCGTATCCTCATCCTCTGGGGTCTTTCCTGCACCTTCATCGGCTTCGTCGGTTTGCCGTGGATGAACAGTGCATTCGCGTGGTTGCCGCCGATGGATCGCCTGGGTATTCCACCCTGGATAATGGAGTATTTGCCGCACATTCCGGGCGATGCTGTCGTTTCGCAGTTCTATTTCCTGCGGTTTATGTTGGGGCTGTTCGAGGGAGGCTTCTTCCCGGCCGTGATTCTCTATCTTTCGATCTGGTTTCGACCGCGCGATCGAGCGAGGGCTATTGCGTCCTTCATGAGTGCTATTCCGGTTTCCAGTATGATCGGTTATCCGCTGTCGGCCTTGTTACTCGACATCAACTGGATGGGATTACCCGGTTGGCGTTGGGTGTTCATCATCCAGGGAGTTGTGCCGGTCCTGGCTGGTTTCGTGACGCTGTTCTTCCTGCCGGATCGGCCCGAAAAGGCCTCGTGGCTACCCGATGACGAAAAATCGTGGCTGGTCAACGAACTGCACAAAGAACAATCAGCCAAAGTCGGTCACGGCCATGGCTGGGGCGGTCAGGTCTGGCTCGTGTTGATCATGACGCTCTATTATTTCTGCATGAACGTCGCAAGCTACGGCCTCAGTCTGTTCATGCCGGACATCATTAAATCACAGTCAGGATTTTCGTCGAAATGGGCCGCGATTCTTGCGGGTGCACCGTTCGTGTTCGCTCTACTGGGGATGCTCGTCAACGGTTGGCACTCCGACAAATATCAGGAACGTGTCTGGCACGTTGCTACGCCGTTGTTTGGGCTGAGTATCTCGTTAGCGGGGGCAGGACTGGCCATCAGCTTAAGCGCACCGTGGGTGGCTATTGCGATTCTGATCGTCGGCGTCGGTACGTGCATGTATGCTCATCTTCCGGCATTCTGGCCGTTGCCTACGCTATTCATGGGAGCAGCGGCAGCCGCTGCGGCGATTGGGTTCATCAACATGATCGGCAATCTGGGTGGGTTCGTCGGGCCAACGATTTTCAGCGAAGCAGCCGAAAAGAAAGACTATGCCCGTGGATTGTTTACGTTGGCCCCGTTTCCATTGGTGTCGTTGTCCGTTATTCTGTTGGTGGGCTATCTGCGTCGCGATCGACTGCGGGCCGCTCGCGAAAACGCTTAAGCCGTGGAGCACGCCTCGTTCATGAATCCCTGGCAGCGGACCGGCCCCAACGTGCCGGAAATTAGTGTACAGCAACTCGCCGACCGTCTCCGAGCGGGCGAGAAGCTATTTTTGCTCGACGTGCGCCAACCGTTCGAGGCTCAACAGGCCAAATTATCCGATAGCGTTCTGGTGCCTCTCAATCGCCTGGGGGCCGAGCTCGATGCCCTGCGTGAACGCATCCCGGAAGGCACACCTGTTGTGGTTTATTGTCATCACGGTGGGCGAAGTTTCGCGGCCACACAGGGGTTGCTGTCGGCTGGGTTTACCAATGTGGTGAATCTGGCGGGGGGAATTGATGCGTGGTCGCTGTACGTCGATCCTTCGGTGCCGCGATATTGAACCATGAGCGAACTAAGCCATTTCGACGAAACCGGTGCCGCCCGGATGGTCGATGTCAGTGTGAAATCCGAGACACTACGCGAGGCGCGAGCTTCTGCCGTCGTTCGCATGAATCCGGCCACGCTTGCGCTAATCAAGGACGTGAAGCTCGCCAAGGGTGACGTGTTGGCCGTCGCCCGGCTTGCGGGGATTATGGGAGCTAAACGCACAGGCGACCTCATCCCGTTGTGCCATCCCTTACCCATCACTGGCGTCCAGGTAGATTTTACCTATCTTGACGATTCCTCGTTACGGATTGATGCAGTTGTGCGTACTTTCGGCCGTACTGGTGTCGAAATGGAAGCATTGACGGCAGCATCCGTTGCGGCATTGACCGTGTATGATATGTGCAAATCGGTAGATCGTGTTATGATTATCGAAAGCATCCGGTTAGATTCAAAGAGAGGCGGAAAGTCTGACTTCGTACGGGAGCCCGGATAATTTTCCTGGTTAACTTTGCGAAGTAAACCTAGAATCGAGCGGGTGTCTTATGAGTGTCACGACCCTGCCCCAACCTTCCCTTCGAGTGCCGATGCCGGATCTCACCTCCCCGATTGCGGCTGATCTCGTGGAAGTGGAACGTATTCTTACTCGATCACTGGAAAATCGCCATTCGCGATTAGTACCGGTAATCGACCATGTTCGACACTTTCGCGGTAAGCGATTACGTCCGGTGCTGTTACTGCTGACGGCGCGGGCATGTGGGCGAGTATCGCCCGCACACCACATCCTCGGTGCCGTGGTGGAAATGATCCACACCGCGACGCTGGTCCATGACGATATTCTCGACGGGGCGAAAGTCCGTCGCAGGGCCGGGACCGTCAACGCCCTCTGGGGAGTTCAGCCCGCCGTACTGCTTGGCGACTATCTGTTCACACACGCCTTTCACTTGTCAGCGACTGTGGGCGACGCCCGAGCCTGCGAACTCATCGGCGCAGCTACCAATCGCGTTTGCGAGGGCGAACTCAGCCAAGTCTTGCATCGTGGTAATCTCGATCTCACTGAAGACGAATATTTCGACATTATCGACGGTAAAACAGCAGAACTCACCGCCTGTTGCTGTCGCTTGGGCGCAATGTACTCGGGTGCATCGTCCGAGGTGATCGAGGGAATGGCGCGATACGGCCGCTATCTAGGGCAAGCTTTTCAAATTGCTGACGACCTGCTCGATCTGATCGGCGAGGAACGCACAGTCGGGAAGTCCCTAGGGACGGATCTCGAACAAGGAAAACTGACGTTGCCGTTGCTGCACTTGCTGAGTGTCGGCGGTGAGCGTGCCAGACACGTGCTATCTGGTCAACCTACTCGCGAAGTGCTTCGGCCTATGCTCAACGAGTCGGGATCGCTGGAATATGCCCGATGTGTGGCTCTAGATTTATCGGCACGAGCTCGCCGAGAATTGCAAGCACTGTCGCCGTCCCAGGCTCGGATGATACTGGAAATGATGGCAGAACGCTCGGTTCAGCGAGACGCCTGAGCCGAAAGAAAAAGTGGAGAGACTTTACGCTATGTCTCTCCACTCATCATTAAACACCGTTATACCACTCAGCTTGCAGCCGTGCCACCGACAGCGCTACCAGCGCGGCTGAATGTGTTGTTGGCATTAGTGCCCAGAGTAGTGATGGCGGTGATGCACACCACGACGATCAGGGCAAGCATTACAGCGTATTCGACAGCCGTTGGGCCATCTTCGTTCTTCACAAAATTAACGACTGCTTGAGCAAACTTTTTCATTGTCATCTCCAGGCTTGAGGGGACTACGAACTTCCTACCCGATCAACTCGCCGAACCGCCGAACACGCTGCTAGCACGGCTGAAGCTATTCTTCGTATTGCCACCGAGAGTTGTGACTGCGGTAATGCACACGACGATAATCAATGCCAGCATCACACCATACTCTACTGCTGTCGGACCACGTTCATCGCGAATGAAATCGAGTAAAAGCCGGATACAGCGAGATTTCATGAAATAGAACCTCCATATTTAACTAAATTAACGCTCGAATGGAGATATCCACCCACGTCTCGCCGATTCACCGAACTGACACTCAATGCTCGTCAGCTAGTTACATCAATTCGGGATACCGGCATCTTGCTCAAACATGGAACGCATAATGCGTGTTGTCAAGAAAATGTCGGAAAAAAGATGAAGTTCGATGAGAGAAGAGCCGAAGGGCCGTATTCAGCCTATCAGGCAGTTCCATACATCGCGAAACCCTATCGACAAGTCGCATCCCCTTCGCTATATCCATTGGCCGAATAACCGAATCGAAACAGGAGAATCGGGTGATGCGCAAGCTCTGGCTGCTACTGCCCGCCGGGGTGGTTCTCGTCGCGATTTTGATCCGCAACCCCGCCGTCGGTCAAACCGAGACAAAATTCGGAACCCTGCGGACCAACCCACCGGCCGCCAGCGCTACGGCTCTGCCCGCCGGCGTCGAACCGGCTGCTACGACGACGGTCGCCAATCCGTTTCCCTTGACGACGACGGCCGGGCCATGGCTCATCTGCGCCGCCCATTTTCCCGGTACCGAGGGCATGGATTTGGCGATTCAAACCGTCAACGACCTACGAACCAAACACCGCTATCAAGCCTTCATTCTCAATCGTGGTGAAGAAGAACGCCGCAAGCAAGACGCGGAATGGGAAGAGGTTAAAAAACGACTCCACGGGGCGCCTGCCCGCAGGCGGATGATCCGCATCGAGGACGAATACGCCGTACTCATCGGCGGATTCAATGATTTACAAGCGGCCACGACGGCCTTGCCAAAAATACGCAGTCTTCCCATACCCAGACTGGCGACCAAAAGTGGAGCCAGTCCCTTTGCCGAGATGTTCTACACGGTACCGGAGGACGGCAAAGCCAAGGTGATGACGGCGAAGGTCAATCCCTACACGCAGGCGATGGTCGTTCGCAACCCCATCGTTCCCGCCGGGGTGGAGCGGCCCAAGGTCGATCCGTTTCTCAAGAAACTCAATGCCGACGAGGAATACAGCCTGCTGCGAAACTCTAAGCCGTACACGTTGCTGGTCAAGGAATACAGCGGCGGGCAGTCGGTACAATCGTTGGCCGGGGGTGGGAGCGGATCATCGTTGCTCAATCCGTTTGGTTGGGGACCATCGTCGGCTCCTCTCGGCGAGGGACTAGCGGCGGCGGCGGCTCAGGCACACGAGTTGGCCCGCGTGCTGCGCGATCCGCGTATCGGATTGGATGCCTACGTCTTGCACACTCGACGTAATAGCATGGTGGCTGTGGGTGGGTTCGATTCGCCTTCTGATGCAGGCATCCTCAATACGGTGCGAAAAATCAATTCCATGCGGTTTAATCCGCAGAATGGCGGAGGTGACCCCATCGGGTTGCTCGCTAACCCGCTGATTATCGAAGTCCCACGGCCTTGAAGTTCGTCCGCCGTCCGTCGAGTCGTCCGGGCCTAAGATGGTATCGACGGGGATCGTTCGTGTCGTCGCTTTCGTCGGCATGGTTCGGGGTGGCAAGGAAACGGTGTGTTCCGTATGCAAAGTTTAACGATGTTGGTGAAAGGGTGAGCGTTAGCCGACATCGACTGCTGCTTTGCGTTTGAAAGCGGCGGAAGCAGGGGATAACCGTCTAGTAGGCGATTATGGTGAGCTGGGGGTGTCAACTCCCCGATTCTTACGGGGCGTTGACAAACCTTGCTCGCAGAATCGGGGCGTTGACATACCCCGCTCGCCTCTTTTGTCAAAGTCGACATCATACCGACGTCAGTCGGCAGGTTTAAGAAAGGACGAACATCATGGCGCGTCTGGCGGGAAAAGCGGTTCTCATCACAGGGGGCGGTAGCGGGATCGGCTTGGCCGCGGCACGGTTGTTCCTGGCCGAAGGAGCCAAGGTCGTCATCACAGGCCGAAATAAGGCGAAGCTCGAGGCGGCCGCCGAGGAACTGCACGCACCGGAAGATCTATTCATTTGTCGCTCTGATTTATCCGACCCAGAACAAACAGCAGAACTCATCGCCACCGCTACCGGTTGGATGGGTAAAATCGACATCCTCGTCGCCAACGCGGGCGTCAATATCAAACAACGGCAGTTCAAGGATCTCACGCAGGCTTCCTGGCGCGAATTAATGGACGGCAACCTCGAAGCCGCGTTCAATTGCTCACACGCTATCTTGCCGCAAATGCGCCAGCGAGGTGAAGGGTTGATCATTTACGTCAACAGTATCTCCGGCAAGCGAGCCAATCCCTTGGGCGGCATCGGTTACATCGCGGCGAAATTTGGATTGCGCGGCCTGGCCATGGGGCTGGCGGCAGAGGAAAAACCGAACGGGATTCGCGTCACCAGCATCTATCCCGGAGAGGTGAACACTCCTCTGCTGGAGAAGCGGCCCGAGGCTGTCAGCGATGAGCGCAAAGCCGCGATGCTCCAACCGGAAGACGTGGCGGCGTCGGTATTGTTCGTGGCGACGTTACCCGCCCACGTGTCGATTCCCGAAATGGTCATTACACCGGCCAACGCTCAGTACATCTGACAAAAGAGGCGAGCGAGGTCTTAACACACCCCGCTCGCCTCTCACTATGACAATATCTTCGTCACCAACTTCCCATGCACGTCCGTTAATCGGAAGTCACGACCCTGAGTGCGGAAGGTCAGCTTTTTGTGATCAACACCCAACAGATGCAACATGGTCGCGTGAAGATCGTGAACCTCGACCACATCTTCCGCCGCGTTATAGCCTAGCTCGTCCGTGTTACCGTGACTGATTCCACCCTTAATTCCGCCGCCGGACAGCCACATCGAAAACCCTTTAATGTGGTGGTCGCGTCCGTTCCCCTGCGCCATTGGCGTACGGCCGAACTCGCTACCGAACACGACGAGAGTATCTTTGAGCATGTCGCGTTGTTTGAGATCCATAATCAGAGCCGCGGCCCCTTGATCCACCTCCGACGCCGATCCCTTGATCTGGTCCTTAATGCCGCCGTGATGGTCCCAATCGCGATGGTACAACTGAATAAAACGCACGCCGCGTTCGGCTAATCGCCGGGCCAACAGACAGTTCGCCGCGAATGATCCGTCGCCGCCCTTGGTCCCGTACATGTCCAGAATTTTGCTCGGTTCCTTGCTCACGTCCATCAGGTCTGGGACGCTGGTTTGCATCCGGTAGGCCATCTCGTATTGCGTGATCCGCGTGCTGATCTCCGGATCGTCCACCAAGGCGTTGTGTTGCTCGTTCAACTGATTGACAGCGTCGATCACTTCCCGCTGACGCGAATCGTTCACCCCGCGCGGCCGATTCAGGTACAACACCGCATCGCCCTTACCGCGGAAGTGGACGCCCTGGAATCGACTCGGCAAAAAGCCCGAGTGCCATTGCCGTGCCGCGATCGGCTGCGATTGACCGTAACGACCCGACGAGGTCAACACCACGAAGCCGGGCAAGTCGTGGCTCTCGCACCCCAGGCCATACCACGCCCACGAACCCATCGCCGGACGACCACTGATCGTCGTGCCAGAATTCATGAACGTGTGAGCCGGGTCGTGGTTGATCGCCTCCGTTTTCAACGACCGTACGATACACATCTCGTCAGCGATCTTGTGCAAATTCGGGAAGATGCTGCTGATCTCCAATCCGCTCTTCCCGCACTTCACGAAAGCATGTTGCGGGGCGAAACACGTCAGTTTCGCTCCCTGTAACTGGGCGATAGGCTGCCCCTTGGTGAACGAATCCGGCATCGGCTTCCCATGCATCTCGCCGAGTTTGGGTTTCGGGTCGAACGTCTCTAGGTGAGACATTCCACCGGCCATATACAAATAAATCACTCGCTTGGCCTTGGCCGCGTGATGCAACGGCTTGATGACGCCCGGCCAACGGTCATCCTTGGTTTCCTTGGCGTTGAGCAAACTTGCCAGGGCTATCGTGCCCAAACCGGCACGGCCGAGAAACGCACGGCGACCAATCAGACGTTGAAAGTCGTTCATCGGCTTTACTCCCGGTTAATGGTTTCGTGAAGGTTCAACATCGCCCGCGTCACGGAAGTCCAAGCCGCCACGGCTACCGCTTGCGACACATCGGGCGGATTATCACCGACGCTCAGTAACGCTTTCGTCTCGGCCTCATCGCGGGCGTATTGCTCGCGGTGTTTGGCCAACAAACCCAGCAATACACGCAATTCCATCTCGCGTGGCGAACGACCCAACACTCGACGATAGACCCAATTCAACCGCCCCGCGTCGTCCTTGGCCGCGCTATAGGCTTTGGTCGCCAAGACCCGAGCCGCTTCGACATAGGTCGGATCGTTCAACAATACCAATGCCTGTTGCGGCGTGTTGGATCGCGGCCGTTCGACGGTGCATTCCTCGCGGCTGGGAGCGTCGAACGCCAACAAACTCGGATGGGGGAACGTGCGTTGCCAGTAAGTGTAAATTCCGCGTCGGTACTGATTGTCGCCCTTGTCCGCGATCCAATCGCGTGTGGGGAAATTGAGATAGGCCCAATATCCGGCTGGTTGATAGGGCTTCACGCTCGGCCCGCCGACGCGGTCAACCAGTAAGCCTGACACGGCCAGAGCGTTATCGCGTACCAGTTCGGCATCAAGACGGAAACGAGATTGGCGAGCAATAAGTTTATTCGCTGGGTCCTTGCCTCGCAAGGCGGCATCGCTGACCGAAGTTTGACGATAGGCCGAACTCGTCACCATCAGGCGGATCAGGTGTTTCACATCCCACCCCGATTCGCGAAACTCGACGGCCAACCAGTCGAGTAACTCCGGATGGCTGGGGTGCGTTCCTTGTGCGCCGAAGTCGTCGAGAGTCGTTACCAACCCTTGGCCGAAAACCAGCCGCCACGCCCGATTGACAAAAACGCGAGCAGCGAGCGGATTGTCCTTACTCGTCAACCAACGTGCCAAGTCCAATCGTGTCGCTCGGCCTTTGACGTTCAACGCGGGTAGCGACGCCGGTACGCCCGGTTGTACGATTTCGCCGCTGTCGTCCAGCCAATTACCGCGCATCAGCACTCGCATCGTCCGCGGCGCGACGCTCATCGACACGAGAGTCTGCGGGGCGTTTGTTTCCATTTGTTGCCGGCGGGTCGTCAGCGTGGCGATCTCGGCTCGCGTTGCCGCTAGTTCCGGTGCCACACTACGGAAATGAGCCGTGATGGCCGACTTTTGGGCCATATCTCGTTTGGATTCCGGAGTCGCCAGCGCTTTGACTACCGCGTCCGGCACTCCGGCCTTGTCGCCCAGGCTGGGATTAGGAACGTCGGTAAACGCCAGTTGCACGCGACCGATGATGTGCTGATCGTAGGCGGAATTGAACTCCAGGCGGACGGTGATCGACGGGGCAACGACAGGTTTCTCGAACGCGAACACCGCCTGACGATTCTCTTTCCGCAGGTGCCCCTCGACTCCCCACCCTTGACCCTTTTTCAAGAGAGAGTCAACGGGAAACCCGGCTTGCGAATAGTCCGCCACGGCTCGAACGATCTTGACCGGGTTGGGGGCGCTGATGGTGATTTTCGTCAAAACGAAATTTCCGTTGCCGCGTGTCAGTGTGCCACCCAGCGACGAATCGACTAGGGCCAACAACCGCAGA
>RGDT01000059.1 GCA_009918525.1 Planctomycetia bacterium | reverse complement strand
TGGTACCGAAGTCAGGGTGGGGGTGCCTTCGGTAGGTTTCTTACGGCGTGCTTCATTGCGAAGAGAACGGAGTAATGCTTCAATTAGTTGTTCTTTGCGGAGATCGTGCCAGCCCGCGATACCACGGCGGCGAGCCATCTCTGCAAGCTGCTTGCAGTTGAGCGAACGCAACTGGTCGCGCTTCATAGGCGTTCACTCCGAGGCCGACTCGGGGACTACCCCCAACTCGCCGAGCGTGCGAAGGTCGGGCCGTTACAGGTGGGTCGGATTCATCCTTGTCATCTTTGCAATACCAGTGTCCGATACCAGCAATCTTTGTCGTGAAGGAAGGTAGGGCGTTGGGTGGGTTTTCTCTCATCAACTTATCGGACGATGAATATGTCTGTCAACCGAAGAATTGGCTGCACGAGCACCGATCCCCAAGTCGATCGTTCCGATTGTACGGCTGGTTCCGCCAGCAACAGAGCCGGAAGCGTATGCGACGGCTCGTCCCGCATCCCCGTGGCTCACGCTTCCGGCTCTGCTGGCAAGAGAGTCGGAATCGTTAGCGACGGTTCAGAAGCGAAACTTTTTCCGTTACTTCGTGTTGAATGCCTAAAGGTTTGGTCGTCTTGACAAAATCTTGACGCACCGATGACAATATTCGGCTGACTTCGCCAAACAATCGGGGCGATCACTGCCGGTTGATCAAGGCGCATAAGCCGAAACGCTGTCAAGGCCTGGTGATGGGAGCAAGATTAGACCAATAAACCGCCACAACGTCCGCTAGTTGGAGGGTTGCGAGGCAGATAATAGTATAGTGTTATTCTGCGGACTCTCGCTCCTGCTGCGGGCTTGTAACGTCGTCTACTTACTGTACGCAAAATTGTTTCTCGATCTGATGATCGAGAGCGGATTGAAACCATACCACTATTTCGGAAGTTCAGTCCCATGGAACGCTTCTCCTGGCATCGTTGGGTTCGGTCCCTGTCAACCCGCAACGCTCGGGCTTCCCGTCTGCCCCGGCCTTTGTCTTTGGAATTTCTCGAATCCCGAGAGACTCCGGCTTTGTTCACATGGGACGCCGGTGGATCGGATAACAAATGGTCCAACCGCTTCAACTGGGTCGGTGATGTCGCACCTAATCCTAACAACTTCGATGATTTGAACTTTCCCGCTGGTGCGGCTCGGTTGAATGCTGTCAACGATTTCACCAACGGCCTGTTCAACAGCATCACCATCGGCGGCACCGGCTATTTACTTAGTGGGGCGAACTTGACCCTCGGATCGAGTGCGTCCGCTTCTTCGGGTAGTGTTACTGTCAATGCTGGTGTGACGAACGCCACCATCAGCCTCGATGTGACATTAGCCAAGGCGTCCGGCACCAACCATGATTTTTCGATTGGTAGTGGTGCTACCCTTAACTTCACCGGACAAATCAAAGGAACCACCGGAGCGGGCATTGCCAAGGTGCAGGCTGGCGTTTTGATATTCGCTTCCTCCAATTCCGAATTCGCAGGTGCCATCTCGGTCAATGCCGGTGTTCTTCAGGTCGGCAACTCCATGGCTTTGGGTACCACCTCGGCCCGAACAACAGTAGCTTCCAACGCACAACTACAGATCCTTAGCGGTGTAGGCACTATCAACGAACCGCTCACCCTCAACGGTCCCGGTTTGGGTGCTTCGGGCGGCTTGCTCAATGTCGCAAGTAATAATACCTGGGCTGGCGCTATCACCCTTGACGCCGATTCGACGATCGGCTCATCGGCGGGTACGCTCAACATCGATGGCATCATCGGCGATAGCGCCCAAGGCTACAGCATTGTCAAAGAGGGCGCGGGCACCGTTGTTCTCCGGGCAGCCAACACTTACCGCGGCACGACCACCATCAACAATGGCGTGCTGTCCATTACGAACGCTCTGGCGTTGGGCTTGGCAGACGGGCTGGACTCGTCGAGAACTATTGTTAATCAATCCATCGGTAAAGCGGGCACTTTACGCATCGACCCCGGCGCGGGTGGTACACTCGTCGTCGAGAATGAACTCCTCGAACTCAATGGCGACGGCTTTGGTGGCCTTGGTTCGTTGCAAAGTGCTACTGGCAACAATGCTTGGACAGGCAACGTCTATCTCGGAAGCCCCGCGCCCAACAATAGCGCCGTAACTATCCGCGTCAACGACCCAACAACCACTACCCTACCCATGCCTAGCCTTACCATTGGCAGTGGTGGCCCTTATGGTGTGACCGGTGACGGCATCATCAGCACCCCGTACACGTCCAACGGATTGACCAAGACTGGACAAGGGACGCTGATTCTCACCAGCTCGAACACGTTCACCTCAGCCGTTACCGTTGCGACTGGTGTTCTGCAAATTTCCGATTCCCAGGCACTTGGGCAAGGTGGCACCGGCTCTAATTTCAATTCGTCTGGTGCCGATAGTAATCTTCCCGTTCCTCCGGTCGGGGACGGTTCGGCCACTGCTACTTACCCCACGTTGCCCGCTCTAACCAATAATAATGTTGCCGCGTCGGCTATTAATGTGACTGGCGTCGGCACGATTACTAACTTAATGGTTAATGTTCGTATCTCTCATACCTTCTCTGGCGATATACGCCTACGACTTGTCGCTCCCGATTTGCTCACCACGGTCCAACTTGTTAAAAACAGTTACGGCAGTTTCGCTGTAAATGGCTACCTCAACACGACCTTCGACGATACGGCTAGCATTGACATCGCGACAGCTGTCGCCCCATTCGGTCGGGTTCGGCCCGATAGTCCGCTCAGTGCTTTCAACGGCCTATCGGCGGATGGAACTTGGTATTTACAGGTGATGGATGCCGCATCTGGGAATGTGGGTACTCTGGAATCGTGGTCGCTGAGTTTCAACACAACGGGGGCAGGGGCAGGTACGAGCGTATCAACGGGTGCGGCATTGTGGCTGGCTTTGGACGAATTGCCCGACTCGATCACCAACACCACCAACACCCTGAAAATTAACGAAACGCTATCTCTCTCTGGGGTCGGTGTCAATGGGACCGGGGCACTTCGCAGCGTCACAGGCCAAAATTTAATTGAGTCCAATATCAGCTTGGCCGCACGCACGGCGATCGGCGTCGATGCGGATCCCAATGCGAATAGCACCAACCAATATTTTAACACCGACTATAAGCTGACGCACACCGGCGACTTGACAGGCGGGGTGCTGTTAAAGGTCCGCGCGGGGCAACTCGTCTTCCCCGAAGCGAATACGAAATATTCGAGCGATATCGAGATCAAAGAAGGTTGGATCACCATAACCGACAGTCTTAGTCTCGGTGCGTTGCGGTCTCCTAATAAAAATAATGATGCCTCCATCACGCAAAACAATGAGGCAGTCGTTACGATTGACAAAGGGGCGGCCCTGCACCTTCGACCCGATCAAATTAACGAACAGTTGGTGATCAATCAAAACTTCCGTATCTCTGGGACAGGTATCACACATCCCTACGCCCAGGACGGCACAACCGGAACGGGGGGTATCAGCCAAAACGGGGCCATTCTTAATCTCAATGGCATCGCTCGCTTCAATGGCAACATCGTACAAAACGAGCGTGCCGGTGTCGGCTCGGTGTTGCTCAATCCGAATTCTTTCCCCGCTGGTCAGGTTTATGCAGCTGGAGATTTACGAGATGCCCCGCGATTAATGCGTGTTGATGAGTCGTCCGGTGGCCTGGAATTGGAACACAGCACCATCATTCCGGTACTGGGCAAGAGTGGAACTCTTACGATCACGCTTGATACTAAGGGGATGTTATCTCCAGATAACATTCGCATCTACTATGGACCCCGCGGAACGGCGGGCAGCCGACTGCTCTACAATTCGGGTTCCGGTTCATACGGTGTAGTGACGATCTCGACGACTTTTAATTCGTTCTCGGCGACGACAACCGTTCCCAATGCTGCGGTTCTGTTTCAAAATTGGAACGCGGGAAGTACGGTCGTCTATCCCGAGCTGAACCCTGGTGCGATCGAAATTGTGATCAACGAAGGCACAACTACGGTTGCACGGACTTGGGACTTCCAGGCGATTTTGCAAGAAAACGAGATCAATGCCGGTCTCGTCAAGTTGGGCGATCAGGCGGTTGTCCTACAAGGAAACGGCAGTTATGAGGATGATGTAGAAGTTAATGAAGGGGTACTCGTTCTACAAAACAGCACCGCTTTAGGGCTTGGCAATGGGTCGAAGACGACCGTAGCCGAGGGTGCTACGCTGGCGTTGGGCACCACGATTGCTGGCAACAATGGCGGTACTGTGGCCGGATTGGCGATATTCGGCGAGCGTTTGATTTTGAACGGTCGCGGTAGCAACACGCTTCTGCAACCCAATAATGCTGGTTCGGTGTTGGATACCAGCTATAAACAAACACGTGTAGGCCAACTCGCGGCCCTGGTGAGTCTTGCCAATGCCGATTTTCTGAACGGTACGGGCACTCTGTTAGAGCCTACCTTTGTGGATATTATTGCTGCCGATCATCGCTTGGCTGGTACGGTTGGACTGAATGCATCGTCGGCGATCGATACGCAAACAGGGACGAGGTTGTCCATCGTCGCTCCGATCGATGATGGTGCCAATTCGGCTACGGCTGGTTCCAGCCTGATCAAAATCGGGACCGGCGAACTACGCCTTGCGGGTGCGAATACCTATCGCGGCGTGACCTATGTGGGCACCAGTGCGACCGACAACCCAACAGTGAGCGGGCAACTGTTCAACCAGGCGATGAGCGGAGGCCCCAACACGCCTTTGGCGGGTGGCATCCTGACCGTGGCGAACAGCTTAGCCTTGGGGCAGGGTACGAACCTCGCTGGCGATGGTACGATTGTGCAGAGCGGTTCGGCCCTGCAACTCGAAGGTAATATCACCATTGCAGGTGAGCGTCTAACGGTGAGTGGCAGCGGTGTGACCTCCAGTGCTATGACGTCATCCCCAGGCGTGATCGGATTGCACCAGATGGGGCCTTCGCCCGTCAACAACACTCCCACATTGCAAACCGGGCCGACGACGACGGCGGGGCGTGTCAATGCCGTCAGCATTCATCCTGCCGATCCGAATACCATCTACATCACCACGCCCGGTGGTTTGTGGAAGACGACCGACAACGGCAAAATATGGACACCGTTGTTCGACAATCAGACGAACACGCCGATATTCAGTAATGCGATTTTGGTTGATAGCCGTAATGGGCAGCATATCTACTTTGCGTCGGGCGAGTCCAATAATACTCAAGACTCGTTTGCGGGAACGGGTATCTATGAAACGATAGACGGGGGTCGTACCTGGTCCTTGCTGGTTGACTCCGACACCTTGTTCTCTGGTTTGACAGTCACCAAAATGGTGCAAGACCCTCTTGAACCCGATATTATTTATGTGGCCACAGGTGACCTACAGACGAATGGTCGTAGCAACACCAACAACGTCGGTGTGTGGCGTTTCGATCTGACATCAACCGCACCGGGGACTCAGTGGAAAAATTTGACTGCTCGAGTATCGACCGCACGTACCACAGCCGCATCAGCGCCGAATACTCCTGGGCCGGATGATGATTTCAGCATAGATTTCCCGCAAAATAACGCAGCGTGGACGGACTTGGCGGTGACGACCACGGACGAGCGAAATTCCTTTGGTAATCCGTACCGGCGGACGAATCAAAGCCCTGTGTTTACACACACGGTCCTGCACGCATCACTGGGAACGTATCGGGGAGACCGACGCTATCCGCCACCGACGGGTGGTACATTCACTCGGCCAACGGCGGGCGCTGGTTTGTTCATCAACGCGGTGTATCGTCTCGACAATCCCAGTTTGAACAGTAACTTTGTTGTACCTGTGACGTTGGCGAACGAGAATTTGCGTTGGTATGTGGGTGGCGGATTTCTCAACTACAGCACATTACCCTTGGTGCCCTCTGGAATCAATGCGCCCAACGATTCCTATCCATCGTCGGTGAACAATAACCAATACTTCGCCGGTAACATACAACTTCATGCGTTAGGCACGGGCCGAAGTAGCACACGGGTGATCGCCACCGTGTCGGAGGGGACTGACTATAATTTCGACAATGGAGGGTTTGTTGTAACCCGTAGCAATCCAGCTAATCCTGGGCCCACACAAAATCGTCTAGCGATTTACAAGTCTACCGAGGGTTACAACACAGCGGTCACTTGGGGTAGGGTTACTTTGCCGCCGGAATACATGGGCAATTATGGTCATTACGCGCAAGCGTTTTTGATGATCAATACTACGACGATGTTCGTTGGTGGTAGACTGGGGATATATCGTTCGGATAATGTGTCTTCAGCGGCAGGGTCTGAGACGTGGACTCTGATTTCTCCCGCTTCGATGAACGGTGCGGCTGTGCAGTCATTCACGTCGTCTCCGGGCGATAACAGCCTGATCGCTGCTACTGATGCAGGTATATTTAAGTATAACCTCGGTACCAATACTTGGACCAGTATCAACGGCAACTTGGCCAACACCATCGCTAATGGGGTGGCAATAAATCCGAATGACCCATCCTCGATCATCGCTGGGTTGCAAACGGGCGGTATTGTTCAGACCAACAATAGCAATACTTGGACACGAGTTGATACGGCGAACAATCGAACCTTCGGTGGTCAGGTGGCGATTGATCCGACCAATCCGTTGGTTATGTATGCATTTGAACAAAATGGTCCAGCGAACTTGCCGGGTCGTGGGGGTAATCCCGGCGGCGTGCTGCGAAAGTCTACGGACGGTGGCACCACTTGGTTTAACACGGGATTCGCTTCGTTCGGTGGAGGTAACAACTTCCAGGGGGTAAATCCGACTTTACGAATCGACCCCGTCAACCCGAATCGCTTGATCGTGGTAGAAGATCAGTACACTACTGATTATTCTGCTCGTCCCATCATCCCGTCCAACCGTGTGACGGCTTTCTACGAATCGCTCGATGGTGGGGCTTCGTTCCTGAGTCTCGGCACGACCATGATTGGGCCGTCCGGCATTTCGAATGATATTCAGGCTATCCCTGGTCGCGGGAACTCTGGCTCCATGGCTGGATTCCAGGGAGATTTCGTATTCGATCCAGGCTTCCCCCAGGTCGTTGATGCCGGCGCAAATACGCCGGACACAGCAACCTATGTGTACACCAACGGTGTCGATATACGTGTTACCAAAAACCGGGGTACATCTTGGGTTACGCGTAACCTGCCAGTTGCAGGTAACGTGGGTGAAGTTCTTATCGACCCGCGTAATCGCGACACGATGTATGCGATTCGCAACGTCGTTGATAGCAATTCTGTCATCTTCAAGACCACAGATGCCGGGCAGACCTGGACTTCATTGATGGGTGTAGGGAACACCGCCCTACCAATGAACATGGCTGCTTGGTCGCTGGCTGTCGATCCTCGCGACGGCACCATCTACCTCGGCACCGATCGTGGCCTCTACTTTGCAGCCAATGGACAGGAATCCTGGGCAGAAGTGGGGATCGGTCTACCTAATGTTCTTGTCCGCCAAGTGTTGCTCGACACCGTTTCCAATACGCTTACATTGGCTACCAATGGTCGTGGCGTATTCCAAACTTGGCTCAACAAAGAAGCCAATCAAGCGGGTGTCCTGCGAGCCGTGTCCGGCTCTGCCGTTTGGACTGGAGATGTCGTCCTTAATGGTAACACGAGCATCGGTTCCGATGGGACACAACAACTTCGCGGGTATACCAACGCTCAGTTGAACATTTTGGGTAGAATCGTCGATGCGGCGGGTACGTCCAACAACACCGTCACAAAACTTGGTGCTGGCTCCGTCACGTTCTCGGGTGCGAACACTTACACGGGTCAAACACTCATTCAAGAGGGTGTTGTTGTCTCCAACAACTCCTCCGCACTTGGTTCGGTTGCCGGCAATACGGTCGTATCATCCGGGGCCGCCCTCGAATTGATCAATTCGGTCGGCAACGAACCGTTGATCCTGAACGGCAATGGTTCACCGTTTGGATTCAATGGTCACAACACCGGTGCTCTACGCAGTGTCGCGAACGCCAACACCTATTCTGGCCCCATCACTCTCGCCACGGATTCCACTGTTGGCGTCGATTCTGGTAGCTCCTTGATCATCTCAGGTTCGATTGGTGGTCCCTCCAAGCTAACGAAGGAACTCACGGGAACCTTGACCCTTGCCGCAGCCAACACCTATGTGGGCGATACCAACGTCCAACAAGGTGCGTTACGTGTCGCCAACTCTGCCGCACTTGGTAGCACCGCGGCTCCTACCGTCATTCTTGACGGTGCTCAGGTTCTCATTGGCAGCCTCGACACACCGGCCACGCCATTGACTATCGCCGAGCCGTTCCGCCTGTCGGGCACAGGTATCAACGCGACCGGATCGCTCGTCAATATTGCCGGAAATAACACTTTGACCGGGACCGTTGAACTCGGAGTCAATCCGGGCTTCTTGCCGACCCCGGTGCCGTCGGGTGTCGTCAGCATTGGCGTAACCGCTTCAACGCAACTAACGCTGTCGGGTAGCGTTATCAACCGAGTTTCCAGCGAAATACCCTCTCAGACTGTGGCGTCAGGGTTGACCAAAGTCAACACGGGCACTCTTGTCCTGTCCGGGTCGAACACTTACTCTGGAACCACGACGGTAGCCCAGGGGATCCTACAAGCGGCTAGCCCGACCGCTCTGGGAACCCCGAACCGCTCGGCCATCCAACGTGTGCTGACGTCTGCAACGAATCCCGGCCCGACCTCCACCTTCACCCTCAGCCTGTTGGGTGAAACGACAGCCGCCATCGCCTATAACGCATCGGAAACGTCGGTGCGCCTGGCCCTGGAGGCATTGACTTCAATCGCTCCGGGTGATGTGTCCGTCACACGCGACACGGTGACCGTCGAAACCACCGCCGGTAATCGCTTGACGGTAGTATACACGATTACGTTTGCCTCCGGCTTCAACGCTCCGTCTACTCCAATCACCTTGGCATTCGCCGGGGGAGTGACTGGCTCTGCCGTGGTTGTAGCCACCCCCAACGTCGGTACCTTGGTGAACAACGGGGCTACGCTGCAGGTCAACCTCAACAATGGCACCATCACCGATGAAGCCTTGACACTCAACGGCGCTGGTGTGGATGGGATCGGAGCTTTGCATAATCTCGCAGGGAACAACACCTGGGCGGGCAGTGTTCTGAATGTTACGCCCATCACTTTGGCTACCTCGTCCAGTATCGGCGTAGCGGCTGGCTCGTTGACGGTCAGCACGGGAATCAATGGACCGACATCGTCCACACTGACCAAGACAGGGCCGGGCACGCTTCTGTTCCCCACCGTCAACAACTACGGCGGTACGACCCAAGTCGTCGGCGGAATCCTCAATGTTTCAAACGCAGGCGCGTTGGGGACGGCGACGACCAATGAGGTTCAGCGTGTCACTCTGAGCGGTGCGCGTAGTGGGTCGTTCACCCTGACTTTCAAGCCCAACGCTGCCGCGTCTGGGGAACAGACGGCAAGTCTTCGCGTCGATGCGATTAATGCCGCTAGTGTACAAACCGCATTGGAGAATCTGGCGAGCATCGCCCCAGGCGACGTGTCCGTCAGTCGTGTGGGTACTAGCGATGTTTACCTCATCACGTTCACGGGTCAGTACGCGGGACGCGATCTTCCGCAATTGACCGGCACCGCGACGACCGGTACCGGAGTTGCCTTCGCAACAATCACCCAAGGTGGTGTTGGATCGACCATCGTAAGCAGCGGCGCTACGTTGCAACTTGCTGGAGATACCAGCTTCACCCAGGAAAGCGTGACCCTTAACGGTGCGGGTGCCAACGGTATAGGGGCGTTGGATAGTGCGAATGGCCAAAACAGCTGGTCGGGTGGTGTGACTCTGGCTATGGATGCGTCCATCGGGGCACAAAACGCCTCCAGGACCATTATCAACACCCCCATTGCTCAAGTTTCTGCAGGCACCAACTTGACCAAGGTCGGGGCTGGCGCTGTTCAATTCACCGGAATGACGAGCAACGCCTACACCGGCACCACGACGGTCAATGACGGCACCCTGGAGCTTAACAAGTCCGGCTCAGCCGTTGCTATCCCAGGGAACATCCTCATTGGTGATGCTGTGGGATTGGATCAGACGGCTGTCTTAAAACTGTTGGCGTCCGATCAGATCATCAACGCCTCGGCCATCACGATTCGTTCCGATGGTTTGTTCGACGCGAACGACCGCAGCGAGACCGTAGCCTCTTTCAACATCGTTGGTGGGCGTGTCTTGGTTGGATCGCTAGTCAGCACCGCTGGCGTTGTGACTGCCACAACGTCGCTGACCATGACCGGCGGTAATCTCAACACCGGCACGGCTGGCGATCGTTTCGTGTTGTCCGGTGCTGCCCCGATCACCGCAGCCGCGAATAGCTCGGGGCCGGCGTTGATTGACGGGCTAGGCTTGTTCGACCTAGGCACGTCGAATCACACCGTTACCACTTCCAAAGCGGTTGTCGATCAGCCGGACCTCGTGATTGATGCCCTCATCTCAAGTACCGCAACGACTGCTTTGACCAAACAAGGGCCGGGTACGTTGGCCCTAGACGCTGATAACTCCAGCACGCTAACGGGTCAGGTGAGCGTGACGGCCGGTAGCTTGCAGGTGGGCGGCATTGTCGGCTCTGTGAGCCTGACGGGAGGAAACGGAACCGTGAGCGGTGAAGGGACGGTGAACCGCATCTACGGAACTTCGCCAGGCATCGCTCCGAGTGGGACCATCGCGCCGGGTAATAATCTGGAGTTTAATTCCGAAGGCACTCTGACTCTTGCCCCCAACGGATTGACAACTTGGGGACCGTCTACGACCTTGTTCCTCGACCTGACCGATCCTGCTTTCCCTGGTCGGCCGGCGGGCTACGACCAACTCGTGCTGTCTTCCGGTTCATTGGACCTGGCCGGAGCTTCTCTGAATGGCCTTGTGGACGGTCTTGTCGCATTGGGCAACTCGTTCACCATCCTACGAGCGATCAACGGGGCCTCTCTGATCGGCAAGTTCGCCCACAATACCGATGGAACCAACGATGTCGTATTCGTCGGTGGCGCGAAGTTCTTCATGACGACGACGAACGGGTCGAATGGAACCGTCGTTCTCACGCGTACCATCAACACGACGAAAACATCGCTGGTGTCTTCGATTACTCCTTCGATCTACGGCCAGGGCAACGGTATCCTCTTCACCGCGAGCGTCAGTCCGGGCACTGGAGATGAAGCTGCTGGTGCACCGCCGACGACGACGTCCGTGCGCTTCGAGTTGTACAACTCGACCAACGCGATCATCTACAGCGAGACACTACCGGTTGATGCTTCCGGAAAGGCGGTCTTCAATCCGCAGTTCGCTCTAGGCTCTGCCCTCGCTGTGGGGACTTATTCCGCTCGGGCGTTCTTCTTGGGATCGGATACCTTCCAGGCTTCGCAAAGTACGTTGATAACCCAAAACGTCACGAAGGGCGACACAACCTTCACCATGACCGGTATCACGAACAGTGGAAGCAGTGTAGGCACGGTGTCTGTGGTGTCCGGTCAGTCGTTGGACGTGCGAGTGTCCGTTAACCCGAAAACCCCGGCAGGCGTCCTACTTGGCAGTCTCCGACCGGGTGGTTCGGTCGTGTTCTTCGTCGATGGTGTGGCTCAGCCGCCGCAAACGCTTGATGTGAATGGTGAGAGTCTCATCAATGCCGGAGTCTTGAGCGTCGGTACGCATACGGTTGACGTTCAATACTTTGGCGACAACAACTACAATGGCATTCAAACGACCTCGGCCACCCGGTTGTTCGTCACGGTGCGTAAGGGGACCATCGCTTTCGCCGTGAACGCAACACCGTCCCCGGCCGTGTTCGGCGAGACTGTAAATCTCACTGCGACGCTCAATCCAAACTCGCCTTCGTCGGTTGTGCCAACGGGTAGTGTTAGTTTCTACCTCGGCACGCCAACGGCTACGGGTAACCTTTTGGGCACGGCGAGCATCAGCGGGACCGGCATCGCGACGTTCACTCCGACGACTGCCCAGTTGCCTGTGGGCAGTTATGTTATCCGTGCGATCTACGCGGGCGATGCGAATTACAGCCCTCCGGCGACCGTTCAAACTACTTTGAACGTGACACTGGTCGGCTCGACTACGGTCCTGAGCAGTTCGGCCAATCCGGCAGCTCCTGGCCAGACCGTCACGTTATCGGCTGCTGTGACTCGTAACACAGGTAGCGGGGTGGCAACGGGTCAAGTTCGGTTCATGAACATTGGAACTGGCGCGATCCTCGGCACCATCGCGTTGAACACCTCTGGTGTGGCGAGCTTGAACGTCAACCTGCCAGCAGGCACGACGAACATCAGGGCCGACTACCTGGGAAGTCCGACGTTGTCTGGAAGTACCACCACGCTGTCGCAACTGGTCGCCTATGCCAGTCGAACGGCCTTGACTACTAGCAACAATCCATCGCTACCTGGTACGATTGTGACGTTCACGGCGAGCGTATCACGTGGCACGGGTGTAGCGGGCACCATCGCTGCCCCGGTTGGTAGCGTGGCCTTCTTCGATGACAGCGTCTCGACAACGGTCCCGGCTTTCACAGGCACCATCAACGCGGCGGGCGTGGCCTCTTGGACGACATCGGCATTGGCTCAAGGGATACGGCCTATCCGCGCAGTTTTCACAAGCACGAACAACTACGCGACCAGTAACGCCACACTTTCGCAGTCGGTCGTGTTCGGTAGCACGACAACCCTAGTCGGCCCCGGCGCACCCATCGTCACCGGTCAATCGGCTCAGTTCACGGCTTCGGTTGTCGGTGGGGTGGGCGGTAGTGGACCGGCCACGGGCGAAGTGCAGTTCCTGGTTGGATCGGTCGTGTTAGGAACCGCGACGCTCAACTCCAGCGGCCAGGCCACGTTCACTGCGACAACCCTTATACCGGCGAACACGGTGGTTACCGCTCGCTATGTTGGCGACAACCAGTATGGGCCGAGTCAGGGCACGACTTCGGTTGTAGTGAATAAGGCAATGTCTAGTGTCCAACTGGACGCGGCGAGGACGTCCGGCGGATTCGGACAGGTGGCGACGTTTACGGCGACGCTGTCGGCGGTAGCTCCTGGAAGTGGCCTTCCAGGCGGTACCGTAACCTTCCAGGCGTCTCCGACGAGCGGTACGCCGATCTCCTCCGGAGCGTTGGCGATCGACGCGAATACGGGCAAGGCGACCTGGAACGTCTCGACCCTTCCGCGTGGGACGTACACGATTCGAGCGGTCTACTCCGGTAACGCCTCGTACCTCAATAGCACGAGCAACCCCGTGTCGTTCACGGTGTTGAACGCGGCGACGACGACCGTCACGACGAGCCAAAATCCGGCAACCCCGGGCCAGAGCATCACGCTGACGGCCCGTGTGCAAGCGACAACCGGTACGCCGAGCGGTTCGGGCTTGCCCAGCGGACAAGTGGTGTTCGTGGTGGACGGAGTCGATGTCGGGACGGCATCACTGGCATTCAACGCAGGCGTAGGAACCGCGACATTTGTCCTGCCGCCAGGTGTGTTGTCGTTGGGCTCGCACACAGTAGTGGTGAGGTACGCCCCTGACGGTGCCAGCACTTTCGGTGAGAGCGTATCGGCGACCTTGACGCAGGCCATCAAGGGGAACACGACGACCAGTCTGACGACCTCAGCTGCGTCGGTGGTCCAGGGTCAAAACGTGACCTTTACAGCGACAGTGGGTCAAGTGGCTGCTCCATCGGGTTCGCCGTTGCTGACGGGATCAGTGAGTTTCTTCCAGGGTTCGACGCTGATAGGTACAGCGACTGTAACCGGTGGAACAGCGAATCTGACGACCAACAGCCTGCCGGTAGGTACGCTGCAGATCACGGCACAATATTCGGGAGATGCGAGCAATAACCTGAGCAACAGCGCTCCGATATTGCAACAAGTGCTTCCGATCGCGTCGAGTATCAGCGTTACGCCCACTACGGTAGCTCCGGCGGTCGGTGCTTTGTTCCGCGCCACGGTGACGGCGATCAGTCCGACAGGCGGTACAGCCGCGAACTACAGCGGAACGGTAACGGCGACGCTGGTGAGCGGTCCCTCGGGCGGGACGATAAGCGGAGGAGCTGCGGTGACGTTCGTTGATGGGACGGCGACATTCTCGGCTCTGTCGTTCAACAAGATCGGGCGGTATGTCATTCGATTCCGCACGGGCAATCTGATTCAGGACGTGACTTTCAACGTCACAGGTGGTGGCCGCGGCACGTGAGCCTGAGTCTGTTGGGATAGTAGGACCGAGAGCAAGAATGCGGTAGCTTGCTGAACCGCCAAGACGCCAAGGAGCAACCAACGAAGTTGACTCCTTGGCGTCTGGCGTTAGATCTCATCGAATATGCGTTCAGAGCCGGAACTGTCAGTGACGGTGATAAGGCGGTCGGATGTCGGTGGTGAACGCGACGGCGACTCGTTCGAGTTCTTCCCGCAAATTTTGTAATTCACGTTCGACGAGTTGTTTTTGTAACTTCAGCCGGCGTAATTCCTCAAGATTGTCTTGGTCCTGATGTCGCTGGAGGTTGGCGTCCTCGGCGGTGTATGCCGATACTTTCTCGTCAAGTCGTAGGGTAGCGCGAGCTTCGATGGTTGCCAATGTTTCGGCGTGTTTGGTCAATCGGGCGCGTTCTTCGACCAGTAGTTTTCGTTCGCGCTCCAGGTCATGGGTCATGGCGTTCATCCGCTCGGCAGCTTCGCGGTTATAGCGTTCGATGGCACTTTCGACTTGCGACCGATTCCCTGAATGCCCCAGTAGCTCTTGACGTGCCTGCTCGATCGCTAATTCACGACAGGCCAGGATGCGTTGTTGCTGTTCCAGTTCAGCTCGGAACGGTTCGTAGATGCGTAGACTATCGTGATAGGCTCGACGGATGCCGTCGATGCGTCGGAATAGTTCACGAAGGCGTAGTATTTCCTCACGGCGTACGGCGTTTCTTCGTTCGTGGACCCGTTGATAGTGTTGTCGGCGTTGTTCAATTGCCCGCCGTTCTTCTATCCATTGAGTTTGAGCGGCGTGTTGGGTTGTGGCGGCTGCTTGTAGCATGGTCAAGCGTATCCGTCGTGCTTCCATCGCCATTTGCTCTTGGGTCAGCTCGTCGGCGCGGCGTTGATTTTCGGCTTGGCCCAGAGCGATAATTCGCTCCGCTTCGGCGACGGCAGTTTCCCGGACCAGCAAACCTTGGGCTATCTGTTCTAGTTCTTGTTGTGTTTGATGGTGCTCGGTCTGCCAAGCATCGTGAAGCCTTAAGAGTTGCTGCCATTGCTTGAGAAGTTGAGCGGACGAGGCCGGATCGACGACCGGCGGCACGGCTAGTGAGGAGTCTTGTCGATCAGCATCAGCTACCGAGTCGTCCTTTTTTGGAGTATCCCCCGCCGTCCCGATGTCCGCGTCATGGGGGCAGGACAAGCCGGCGAGCTGTTGCTTTTGCGCGGCAATACGCGCTTCGAGAGACTTTGTCTCTCGTGTCAGCCGGGCGTGATATTCTTCCCATTGGTTGCGTTCGCGGGTAAGGGAATCGCGGGCGGCGGCAGCTTCGGCAAGTTTTTGAGTCGATTCACGTATTTGCGCGTCGCGCGCAGCTCGCTCTCTCGCGATACAATCCTGTGCACGTTCTTGTTCGCGTGCCGATTCGCGTGCCTGCTCACTGGCTTGTCGTTTCCGCTGTTCTAGCTCATCCTTGGCTTTCGTAAACCAGTCACGGAGCCGGTCTTGCTCGGATTGTTGTTGTTGTGCTTGTGCTTCTAGTGCCGATTCGCGTGCTTTGAGATGGGCCTCACGTTTCGTACTTTTCTCGCGAAAGCGGGTAACCAATCGGCGACGAAATAGCGATAGTCGTTTGCGTTCGCGTTCTAGATGCCGCCGCTGCTCGGGGATGGCAGCGCCGGCTTGTTCACGCTCGTCTAATTCTTTACGTCGATGTTCCAGATGGGCCGCCAGTTGTTCCTCTTGCCGGTTCAGTGCCGTGGCTCGTTGTTCCAAGCGAATTTCGTACTCAATCATCTTCGCCTGCTGAGCCGCCACCGCCGCTGCTTGGATGCGCAACGAATCATCGGCGACGGCCAAGGGTATTTCGGCGGTCGGCGGTGCCGGTGAATTGGACGACACTTTCATGCGTCTGGCCCCGTTGATGAAAATACCTAAACCGCCGAGTGAGCGATGAAGGCCGAATGATGAGCGGGAGACGTAAGTCCCCGAAATTGTGCAGTTTCTCGATGATTAACCTAGCTCGCTCTCCTTCAATCCTTAAAATCGGCGCAACCGTTCGTATTTCTTTAACCAGAGCTGACGCCGCGCGTTGCTGGCTTAACAGGTTGCGATTTTGTCAGGGGCTGAAGGGTGAGCGATGACGATAGCCTTGTCACCGGCACTGAAATTTCCGGCTCTGAACAGTCCCTTATTAGGGGCAAGCGGTCAATAGATCGACAATCCGGCGGGCAGCGTTTCCATCCCACAACGCGGGAGTACGACCTCGGGGCGGTGGGCTGTGCAGTGTCTCGCGTGCGGCCATG
>RGDT01000058.1 GCA_009918525.1 Planctomycetia bacterium | reverse complement strand
CAGGCTTCACGAGGAACCTGAGTGTCCGCGCGCCGCTCCATCAGCGTAATGTCGAAGTGGGTCGCCAAATGTCTAGCATGTTCATCACTAGCTAGCAGTGTGTCGATCAATGCGGATCGCTTGGTAGGCGAACGGTCGGTAAGAAAAATCCGTAGTTCGCTGGTACTCGGTATCTTACCGGTTAAATCCAAATAAAGCCGACGACAAAACTCAGCGTCATCGGCCGGACCGGCGTCGTGCGATCGAAATTCCGCACTGGATTCAAGGTTGGTGTCGATGCGTGCGTGCAAAGTTGGAACGGGAGCAGCAGCATCAAATGAAAACAAAACCAAAGCCACAGTCAAGGCAAGCATGGATTCGCCTCCAGTGAGGAAGGCGGGCAGGATTTCTTTCCATCAAACTAACCGATTAGCGAAACGAGTCAAGCAATAAATCGTAAATTCGCGAATCTGGAAGGTTTCGTATTCATGGAGGGTTCGCTGCCCAACGCTAATTTTCCAGCATTGACTGGACAAATTGCTATAGCTCTACCAGCCCTTAAATGGCATAAATTGACAATAGTGTATCTGAACGAGGAAAACAGCCCATAGGGGGCGGGTAATGTGGGGCGACCACCCGGACACAAAAAAATTGCTCGATCAGGCTCGCGATGGTCGTCCTGATGCAGTGGATCGTCTTCTCGATGTTCACCGCGAACCTCTACGCCGCCTTATCGATCTTCGACTCGATCCGGCACTCGCTGCTCGCGTTGATGCCAGCGATATTGTTCAAGAAGTTTTGCTCGAAGCCCACAAACGGCTGGCTGATTACCTTCGCGATCCTACCATGCCTTTTCGTCTTTGGCTGCGGCATCTGGCTCAAGATCATGTGATCGACGCTCATCGACGCCATCGTCAAGCTCAACGCCGGAGTCTGGATCGCGAACAACCCATTATTCCTGCCGTTCTGACCGATCAATCCTCTATCGAATTGGCCGGGCAGTTGCTCGATCACGAACGCACTCCGGCATCGGAGGCCATTCAGCGCGAACTCCAGAGGCGACTGGATACAGCTATTAGCGAGTTAGACGAGGACGATCGAGAAATCATTCTGATGCGTCATCGCGAGCAGTTCTCCAACCAACAAGTCTCCGAAGCTTTAGGTTTAAGTGAAGCAGCTGCTTCAATGCGTTACCTCCGCGCGATTCGCCGTCTTCGCGCCAGTCTGCTGCCGGGGAACAACGAATGACGGTTTCGGCCGAGACAAACGACGAAACGCTCGCACGCCTGTTAGCCGATCTATCCGAAAAGCAGCGGAGAGGTGAAGCTACTGATATTGAATCTATCGTTGCTGCTAACCCGAATGTAGCCGATGAACTGCGTCAACTATGGGGAATGGCTCAGGTTGCGGAGGAGTTAGCGAGGCGTCGTCCTGTTCGTATCGCTCGTAAAGCGATTTTGCCCAAGCCACCGCTAACCGGCCAGCCTTTTGGCGATTTTGAACTTATTCAGGAAATCGGGCGCGGCGGGATGGGGGTCGTATACAAGGCTTGGCAATCTAGCCTCAAGCGTGTCGTAGCCTTAAAGATGGTGTTGCGCGGCGTCCATGCCACCGAGGCAGACCTTGCCCGTTTCCAGGTCGAAGTGCAGGCTACCGCCCATCTGGAACACCCGAATATCGTCCCGGTGTATGCGGCCGGACAACACGAAGGTCAGGCCTATTTTTGTATGCGTCTGGTCGAGGGTCAAACCCTTGCGGCTTTTTTGGCACGTGGTCCACTCCGGGCGCGAGATGCAGCCAATATCCTGGCGACTATCGCACACGCCATCCAGTTTGCGCATGAACGGGGAATTTTGCATCGCGACTTGAAACCCAGCAATATCTTGCTCGATTCCGACGGTCGCCCTCATGTTACCGATTTCGGACTAGCCAAACGTGTATCCGGCGATCCGGATGCCGAGGGAACTGCCCTGACTCAAAGTAATGCCATCCTCGGTACACCCGCCTACATGGCCCCAGAGATGGTCACTAATCGCCGTGGTCTACCGAGTGCGGCCAGCGATGTCTATTCTCTTGGAGTGATCCTCTATGAGATGCTGACCGGCCGACCACCTTTTCAGTCTCCGACGCCTGTTAACACGATGCTACTGGTGCTCGATCAAGACCCGATTCGGCCTGCGGCACTAAACCCTAAAGTGGACCCTGATCTCGAGTTGATATGTCTGAAATGTATTCAGAAAGAACCAGAATTGCGATACCAGACGGCTGCTGCCTTAGCCTCGGACCTGGAAGCATACCTACGGGGCGACACGCTCTCGTTACGTCGAACAAGTCTCGCAGACCTGGGTAATTTTTTCAGCCGAATATTTCGCGAGACACATCATGCAGTCGTTTTGGAGAACTGGGGCCTATTGTGGATGTGTCATGCTCTGATGGTCTTTTCGCAGTGCGTTATCACGACTTTATTAGCCTGGAACGTTTTCACGAATCCCCTGTGGTATCTGGGATTATGGGGCGGAGGCTTATTAGCCTGGAGTGTCGTCTTTTGGAATCTTCGCAAGCGAGCCGGGCCTGTTCTTTTCATCGAACGGCAGGTAGCACACGTCTGGGCTGGTGCGATTTTGGCAACGATTGGCGTTTTCGTGCTGGAAATTCTTTTGGACGTCCATGTTTTGAAGTTTGCGCCGATGCTTGCGGTCATTGCCGGGATGACGTTCGTCGCCAAGGCGGGAATGCTCAGTGGGGCTTTGTATATCGCCGCCGCCGCCGAATTCCTTACCGCAGTGCCCATGGCCCTGTTTCCCGATTACGGTATCTTACTCTTCGGCTTAATTACAGCAATCTGCTTTCTTGTGCCGGGATACAAATACCATAGACAACGACAGCGTACACTGGCTCGACAACAAGAATCCAAAGATTCTTCGACAACAAACAGTTGAGAGGAGTTACAGAAGCTGAACTGCATCTCCTCTCAAAGCAGGCCATCACCATCATTTGTCAATGTCTAGAAGATCGCACAGATATCATTTTCCATGATTCATGAAGTGCCACTCGGCCGTTTGCTTGACGATCAGAGACATCGTCGGCCCGTGGAAGGTGATTACCCCAGCGGCATCGGGGTTGTTCGCTCGCCAAGATTGGGGATCTACTTTGCCTTGGATCAGAGCAACGAGGTTGTTTACCCTTTCGAGCATTGCTAACTGACTAGCGACGGGATCAAGATTTAATCCCACCAAACCGACCAGATCACCCAGGTAGTACGACTTCGTCACGGTCATATTGGCGGCTCGTTCCCGGGAGGTGATGAGGACCGTTTCATCCTTGATGACATACGCGAGGTTTAATTCCCCCAGCATTCGCTTCAGGACAGTTCGCGAGTTGCCCCTTAATTTCAGATTGATCGGTGTCTCATAACTTACGTTAGACTCTTCTAACGCTCGTTTGTCAGCACTGATCGGCATTCCGGTTAATTTCCTCAGGTAGTCGAGAGTGTCCTGAAATTTATCACCACGAAATTCGACTTCGATGGGGGTTGCCAACCCCTTCATTATCAGGCGTTCCATGTCGGTCATTTTCACTTCAGACGAACGCTTTTCCGTCAACTCTTTCCAGTTTTTCGGAAATGTCGTATCTGCCGATTCCGGAATAGCCGAGTCTTCGATACCGGCGATCGTTCGCGAAAATCGTTCGGACTTATCCAATCTCGCGACAGTTTTGTCGGTTACCATACCGCGTCGACGGTCGAGTAAAGCCGACAAATCATCCACACGTCCCTTGCCGGTGTCATTTGCCGTTCGTGGTAACCCTGAGAAATTAGGCATTCGGGAAGAGTCAATCCCCTGACCTTGCAGCCGACGATCCGGCTGGATCGCGATGGAGCGAGAGGGGAGGGCGGCCCGACGAACATCGGCAATGTCACGAACTCGGTCGAGATCGACCCGAAGTGTAGCTAAAAACAAATCGCGGCGGGCGCGTTCGAGCGATGTGTCATTACGGATCAGCGCGATTAACGCTTGCAATTTCTCCGTCGCTTCGCGTAATCGCGAGCCGTCTTCACGGACCAGACGAAAGGCTGCGGATCGCTCGGAGGCGAACTCGCGTTCAATGCGTTGGGCTTCGATTTTCAAGCGGAGCTTAGCGTCATCCAGTTCGTCGGAACGAACTGCTTGCACCGCCACCATCACCAGAAAAATCACGCCGAAGCGCTTCAATGAGTTGATCATCGCATGTCTCCGCGATGGGCAAATTCTTTTCATTACATATCTTACACGACAGAACAAACCATCACTAAGGAAAATAATCTAAATTTTTACATCGAGTGCGATAGATCCGTTTCGCCTACTTCGACCAGCAGGGGACGCAGTTCGCCAGCCAGGAAAAGCGATCCTGTTATACAAACTAATTTTTCACCCTCCAGTGCGACTCGCACCGCCTCAGCGGGTGGCTCGACAGCCTCGCCACCGCCCCATAGCTCAACCAGTTCGGCCGGTGGTATTGCTCGGGGATTCGTCGTGTATCTCGTGAATATTACACGGCTAAACGCTGGGCGAAGATACTTGAACATACCCACTACATCCTTGTCGCTAGAAGCTGCGAATATCAAAGTTCGTGGCCCTGGCGGAAAGGTTGACTCCAGGGTTCGAACCACAAATTCGGCAGAAGCAGCATTATGGGCACAATCTAACACCACATAAGGATTTCGTCGTACGACTTCCATTCGAGCGGGCCAATTCACATCACGCAGGCCGGACGCCACCGCGTCGTCAGGCAAGCTCCAGCCTTGACGTCTGAGTTCTTCCACACACGCAACAACAACTGCTGCGTTGGCAGCTTGATGTTCGCCCAGTAGTCCAATTTCGAGCCATGGCCAACGTCTTTGTCTTGTTGTCACGCGGACTTGCGGCAACTGCCGATCGACAAATCCCGGTTGGTATTCGTAATGAAAATCATCCCCCAAACCGACGAGTGTTGCGGTTCGATTTCGCGCGATATCGACAATTACTGTCTTGGGTTCCGGTTGCGTTACACCACTCACGACCGGACGACCCACTTTGATGATTCCGGCTTTTTCCCGAGCAATGCTTGACAGTTCCGTCCCTAGAATTTTGGTGTGGTCATAACTGATAGAAGTGATGACACTCAATACCGGTCGGCACACATTGGTCGAGTCCAGCCTTCCGCCAAGTCCGACCTCCAGCACTGTGGCAGTCGTGGCTCTCCGTCGATAGTGAAGCAGACCAACAGCCGTACAAATCTCGAAAAAAGTGGGGCGAGCGCCACCGACCCCAAAAGGCGAGTGTGATTCAATTGCGGTTTTCACGTCGAGAATAACCTGGGTCAACTCGTCCCGAGTTATTGCAACGCCATCGACCTGAAACCGTTCTTCCAATTTCGACAAGTGCGGTGACGTAAAAAGTCCCGTGCGATAGCCCGCTCGGCGCAGGATAGTCGCTATCATTGCTGAGACACTACCTTTGCCCTTACTTCCTGTGACGTGGACAATACGCTGATAACGATGGGGATCGTCCAAACGATTGAGCAGGTTACGCATCCGGTCGAGTTTCAGATCGCCCCAGCTAGGCGATCTTTGCTCGTAATTAATGTGCGAATACCAGTAGGCCAAGGCTTCATCATAGGTCATATTCATCGCGGCGGTAATAGTGCCGTCCTCAGCCAGTATGCATCAATCGTCCGTAGAATTGTCACGAATCGTGTAAATTCCTGGGGCTTTTGGATGTAGCTATTAGCCCCAGCTCGATACATTTGCTCGATGTCTTCTTGACGGTTAGAGGTCGTTAGAACTACAACTGGCACCGGAGGCAAGCCCGGCATTCCACGAATACGTTCGAGAACTTCGCGCCCCGTCATACCCGGTAGATTCACATCTAGCAGTATCAAATCGGGTAGACGAGAGGGTGCTTCAGACGCTTGTCCCTGGCGTGACAGATAATCAATCGCTTCTCGACCATCGCGTAATACGATCAGGTCTACAGACAGTTTGCTATCGCGAATGGCACGTTGAGTTATCATCACGTCTGCTGGATTATCTTCAACGAGCATGATTATATGCGTTGTTGTCATGTGTCCGATCGCACTCGGTTCAGGTAGCTCAGCAACGTGCGACAAACCTCCCCTCCTAGCATACATCCCGTTTGTTCTAAAAGTACGTTGCCGAAGCGGATGGAATCAGAAACGCTAGGCGTTTCGGGCCGCAATTGTCCCCGAGTTCCAACAAACCAGCGCGGATCAACCCGTTCTCCCAGCACAACCCGTAAAGACCGCTCCAATAACGCTTCGCGTTGTACAGGAGGTATTCGCCACAACGCGTGATCACTAGCCGGATTCCACCAGTCAGCCAAGCTACCTCCATACGAGCTCGTGATCGAGCCAAACCGATGCTGTCCATTCAAGTGCAATGTCACTTCTTCTATTCGGTCATTCCACATCGCTGGACGACTGACCAATACCTTATCGATGATATATTGCACGCCGGCGTTCCAACCCGCAACGATATCCAAAGTTAATTCGCTCTGAATGAACAGGCTCACGGATGGTCGAAAGCTTACAGCGCCTCCAAGCGGCATGTTCTGCCTACGAAGCCACTCTATGCCGGACTCACCTGGCAAATTTACATCCAATAGAATTAGGTCGATTCGATGTTCCTTCAGGTATCGATCAGCCTGAAGTGTATCCGAGGCGACAAATAGTTGATGTCCTTGTCGCGTGAGCAAGATTCGCACAATCCCGGCGAGACCTACATCATCATCGAGCAAAAGCCATCGCATCCGTCTTGAACTCCATCTGGCTTTTTTTGGTAGCGTGTAAGTCGGTTCGCAATGTAAAGAAAAAGGTGGATCCACGGCCTAGCTGCGATTCAACCCAGATTCGCCCCCCATGTGCTTCGACAATCCGCTTGCAGATAGCTAATCCCGCTCCAGTGCCTTCGATTTCTTCGCGACGGTGTAACCGACGAAACATTCTAAAGATTTGTTGGTGATGCTGCGGGTCGATGCCAATGCCATTATCTCGCACAAAAATAGTTGTTTCTGTTGCATTTTTGCGAATGCTGCCGATGACAACCTCCGGAGCTGAGCCAAGGTTGTAGCGTAGAGCATTAGAAACTAGATTTTGGAGTAATTGCGTGATTCGTTCTGGGTCGCCCATACAAGGAGCCATCTCTCCCTCGATGCGCACCACGGCTCCTTTACGGCTAATCAAATCCTGCAAGTCGAGTTGAACTGTCTCGATAACGGCGTACCAGTCGAATAGGCGAGGTGAATCGATCACCCGCCCATTGCGACTCAGTGCCAATAGATCGTCTATCAATCGGCCCAATCGCAAACTGGCTTGGACTAGATGATCGATATACATTTGGCCGTCACCCTGAAGCAGAGGACGATAATCGGCAGCTAGGAAGTTACTGAACGCCTCCAGAGTTCGTAGAGGTTCCTTCAGATCGTGAGAAACCACATAGGAAAATTCCTCTAATTCTTGATTGATCCGACGTAATGCCTGGTTTGCGTGCATCAACTCGTCGGCTTTGGTGTGTAAATCATTCGCTAGGCGGTTTTCCTCTGTGACATCCCGTGCGATACTACGCGAACGAAGAAATACACCAGAAGCATCACGGATCGTGGTCGTCCCAATCCACACATCAATAGTGCGTCCATCCGCCCGCAACCATTGAGTTTCCACATTTTCTGCCCGCTGCATCATCGTTGGATCGATCATCAATGCAGCTTTGCCCTCTTCCGTTAGGAGCAGTTCATACGGTTTGTTCATCAAGTCTTCACGTTTGTATCCCATCATCCGTAGGAAACCATCATTGATCGCTACTATTTTTCCTTCGATATCTAAACTAAAGTACATAACAGGAGCATTGTGATAAAGGTCACGATAACTCTCCTTGAGCCGATCCATCTCCTGATTTTGTTGGCTCAATCGGGCATTCGATTGACGTAGTTCATTTGTGATCTGGCACAGCTCCAACTCTTTCCGGATTCGAGGTGTAATGTCAAGAAAATGACACCGGATATCGACTGCTTTACCGGCATCGTCACAACCGACCATTACATCCAATTGGTAGTGGCCCTCTCCAAGTGGCGTGACGATCCTCGTCACAATATCGTGAACCTCGCCATCTTTTAGAGCGTTGCGTAACGCATCACCCAGGGGTTTTGCGTCTTCAGGATGAACAAGGTCGAGTATGCAACTACCGGAAAGGGACTGATTCTCGCGGCTCAATAATTCGCCAAAAGTAGGAGTGGCGTATCGAATAGTTAGATCAATATGTAGCCAAACGACCATGCGATTGGTGTGTGTTAAAGTGTATCCCGAATCAGGGAACATAAACCGATGTGTGGTACTATCGGGCGACAGAGCCTCATAAGAAGCGATCTCGTTATTCGCTTTCCGAATGGCAATACGCTCTCTTCTAGCTATTAAACAAGCGAACAAGCTGGATACTAGGCATAATCCAATTATTTCGGGGGTCGAAATGGTTCGAGATAATAACGAATTGATACCGACCCAAACAGCCGACAAGGTAAGGCCGAAAAGTACACAGTAAGATACGGCCATGCCACCTCCGGAAAAAAAACGAATCGTGTAAAGTATAACATCTTTTCCACGATCACGTTCGTTTATGGAACTAGCGTCCGCATCGATCTGCGACGCTAGTCCGTCTCCGTTGGTTTTGGACGATAAATCAGAGAATCACAGTCGATCTAATGAATCAATCCATCGAACCAACTCTTCTAAAGTCGTTACGCCCAATTTGCCGTCAATGTATTCATGCCCCATGTTTTTGATTTCTCGCAGCATCACGGGATAGCGAGCTTTACGGAGCCGATCATTGGTTTCCTTGACTCCTTCAAGTGCTCGATCTTTATCACCAACCACCAGGAAGAAGGACAAAGGCTGGGTAGTGATTCGCTCCTTGACTGGACCAGCCAGCGGAGCACCAATAGGAGCCACTCCGCGAATCAAGGCACGCTCTTTGAATCCGAGGTATAGTGCCATTTCGCCGCCAACTCCTAGTCCATGGGCCAGGACTCGTCTCATGTCAACGGTATAGGTAGCAGCAACATTGCGAATAGTCTGGACGATGAAATCGGAGTCAATACCCGTCCATGCTCCTTCTTTGGGTGGGCAAACTATAATTATGTTGTGGTCATCGCAATAGGTCGCCCAAGATGAACTGAAATCTTCAAAGTCACGTTCCTTATTTTTACCCAAAGGATGGAGCCAAACTAATACTGCACAAGCAACCTGAGGATTGTAATTTTCCGGTACGTAAACCCAGTAATCTTGACCAGTCGCTGCCAATGTCAACTTTTGTAAACCCGTTTCCGGCTTTTTCTGGACGATGCCTGGTTTTTCGCCGGGCTTAAGTCCCGCTTTCTTAGCGGATGCTCCTTCGGGCATTCTCGCGGGAGCCGTCTCGGGTAAGTCGCCCAGTTTTGCGGTTAGCGTTTCCGTTTTGCCGTCCGCTTTTCGTTTCACCTCAATCTTGACTTCCTGACCGGGACGACCAACGGCCAGCAGATCGAGTAGGGCTCCACGATTAGCAACAGCAACAAGTGGAGCAGTGGGAGGCAAATCAGGACGAGCAATTTTAAGAATCCGGTCGCCTACTTTGATCCCAGCTGTTTCAGCTCCGCTTTTGGGGTAGATATAACGAACCTCAACACCTGTTTCATTGTCATCGCGAATCGGCAGAATACCGAGAAATGGTTGATCGTATGCGGCCACTCCACTTCCGAGAATCACCTTATCGAAAGTTATTTCCTTTCCATCACGGATGATTTTGAACGATACGGAGTCGCCTTCGTATTTTTTTCCTAATTGCAGTCGCATTTGAGCAAAATTAACAATATCACGACCCTCAATGGCTGCAATTGTGTCACCTGGTTTCAGCCCTGCTTTATCCGCAGGGCTACCTGGTTGTACAGTGCCGAGAATCGGTTTCTTCTCAAACAATTCGTCGCCCGATTGCATGGTCACACCGAGAAAACCCTGCCGCAAAATCGCAGGTTCTTTCTCGGTGCCCTTCATCATCCGAGGCAATATGGCGAAGACATCTTCCATCGGAATAGCGAAACCAATTCCAGAATCGTACCACTCGAAACCGGCCAATTCTCCCTCAGTCTGCGGAGAAGCAGGCACCAGGATACCATAGGCGCGCCCAGAAATATCGATGAGAGGGCCACCGTAGTTTGTAGGGGAAACCTTGGCATCTGTTTGCAACGCTCGCCCCCAGACACGCTCCACTGCGCTGATGATACCAACAGAAACAGAAGGTACATCGTCTGTCTCGGCGTTCAGGGTCCGACCTATCGCCAGTGCCGAAGAACCAACCTTGATCTCCTCTTTCTTGATAGCCGTAGGCACGGTTAGTTTGCTATCGTTCGTCAGATCAGCCAATTTAAGAAGTGTCAACATTCGAGCTTGATCAGTAGCCACGACTCGAGCCACTTTTCGCTCATTGGTACCAGGCAAGGAGACACGAATAGTGGTGGGTTTATTTGCAAAATTGAACGAACTTGAGATGACATAGCCATCAGCACTTACGATAACACCGGTCGTTGGACCCGTGCCGCGACGCATCATTCCAGGGCGTGGACCTCCTGTGCGTACTACCTCGGTACCACCTGATGTCTCGATTTTAACAACAAACGAAGAGGATTGTTTCACCGCCGTTTGGATCGCCTTCTCAAACAGATCATCGAGATCTTCGGCCTGAGCCGGGCATAACAACGTTAGACAGAGCAGGTAGGGTGTCATCATGTTTGGAATCCTAATTCAACGTATGCCGAAGATCTGAGTGGGAGTGATACGTCTTGTTACTTTTTTGATGTACCGATCGGCTTATCCAGCTTTACCGTTACCGAAGTTAATTTGTCGCCGCGCTGCACTTCGAGTTTGATTTCCGCACCCGGTCCGTAGGTGGCTAAGATGTTATTGAAGGAGTTAATATCTGGTACTGGAAGACCTTCTACGTATACGATCAAATCATCAGGTTTGAGCTTGGTCGTGGCCCTATCCGCAGGCGAGCCGGGCAATATCTCTTCCACATAGGGTGGGGTACGCTCGACCACATTAGGCACTAAGATAATACCATGATAGGAGGTGTTTTTTGCCAGTTCTCGCTTCGGAGCAGGTCGGTAGTTCTCTTTCAGTTTGACCATATCTGCAATACTTACGCGAATTTTCTTCCCATCCTTATCTGGTACTTCAGTGTACGCGTTTAGAGGAATTGCGTAATTGATCCATGTATTAGTCAATTCGTTGCGCAATTCCTTGCCGATCAGGCCGATCAATTCTCCCTTACGGGTCGTGATCGCTCCACCCCCAGAGCCTGGGTTGTTGGTGATAGCGTCGATTACATATACGTTGCCTCGGTAGGCGGCATCAAAAACACCGATGCGGCCATACAAAGGAGCATAGGATGCCACCACTCCGCGTTGCATGGTCATGGCGTCGTCGCGTACCGCTAGTTGAAACATGTTATTAAATGCAAGCACATTGGTGCCTGTAGGCAGAGGGGGACGCTTGAAAGCGGTTTGTAGGTCGAAATAATGCTCGATCTCACCTTGACGCGCTCCCCATTTTATTTTGCATAAAGCAACATCGAGTTCGGGTTCGCGACACACCACATCGCAATGATGTTTTGTACCATCATAAGTATGGATTCGCAAATCACGAGTATCTAAAATATGACTGTTGATCGTCAAGAAGTGGCCTTCCTTATCAATCAACACACCACTGCCATAGGACGCTAAACCTTTGAATCCCCCGGCACCAAATACTTTGATTACTTTTTGGTTGACTTCCTCACCAATCTTGGTGAAGGTAACATCAGTCTGAGTATGCCCACGACGCGCTGGCACCAATGCGAGCACTATCGCCAGAGCGGTAATCGTCAGCAGTCGCTTCATGATAATTCCTCCTGGCTCACTTTAGCGTAGCACTGGTTATGATGAAATCGGCATACTTCTTCATGCCTCGGCGAACATGCATCTTTCCTGGCAACTGTCGTCCGCCTCCAATATCTTTATAGTCAGAGAACACAATCTCACAACCATCCTCGTCCTTGTCCGGTTCTATCTCCATCCCGATCAATTGACCGCGTTTCCATCCATTGACAATATCGTCTTCGGTAGCAAAGTAAAATCGGCCAGGGACCCCGGCATGTTTCGTGTAGAACACTTCAGCTAATACCATCGACTTCATATAGTTCGGCTTATCCCCGAGAGGGGGAAAAAAGGGTTCTACACCCACATGGTAGAACTGGTCTTTCGAAAAGCCTTTTTCCCCATACACAAGGAATTGCCTGTAGTGGTACATCGCCAGTACGAATCCACCAGAATCGGGAGGATCGCGGAATGCTTCGGGCTTTTCTTTGGTGCTGAGCGGTTCCAACGGAAAATCCAAACCGTCAATATCGGCTAGAACCTTGGGAGAAGTGCCGTCAGCTGAACCTTTTTCCCGGATGGCTATTGCTCCTGTTATTGGTTTTGGGGCAACTCCCGTCAACAACTTCCCACCTAGCCGAATAGTCCAATCTCCAGTCATCTTGCTGAAATCGCCATATTCAGTATGTTTTGAAAGGACACGCTTTTGGGCCAAATCGTTGTAGTAATAGTTTGCGAAATTTTTCTTTTCGACATAGAATTTAGCCGCAGGACCACTGGGAGGCGGAGCAACCGGTCGTGCCGGGCCACCCTTCGGATCTTTTCCTTCTTTGGGTTCATCGACTTCGCGTTGCGTCGCTCCCATTAACCGGACTAGGGTTTCGACACGATTGGCCTCACGACGATAAGTCATCGGTACCCGCCAACCACGCGGAAACTGCCCGAGCAAATTCTTAAATGCATTAACAGTAAATACAGGCTTTCCTGCAAAGTTCGTCAGCTGGTCGCCAACTTCGAGCCCTCGTCTTTGAGCATCACTGGTGATAACGCTCTTAACCAGCACACGGGAAAGCACACCATCGTCGTTTTCGCTCTCCATAGCTGCGCCGAGCGTTGCATGATCCATCGCTAAACCAGCCCGCATACCTGGCAGGAAGTTTTTCACCATATTGATCGAGATACAGAAACCCGCTCCGGAGTTCATTCGGATGCGACGACTCGAAGGGCCAGCACCTAGAATCCCAACCAATTCGCCATACATGTTGAACAAAGGGCCACCAGAATTGCCGGGGTTGGCTGATGTGTCAACCTGAATGAAATTCGCATACTCAAAACGACCGTCAACATTTTGATAACGATTAGTCGCGGACAATAACCCAAATGTAACAGTCGGTTGAAAATCATAAGCTAATCCAAATGGGTTACCCATTAGGAATGACCACTCGCCAGCTTTTAGTTTGTCACTATCACCAATCGTAGCCTTGGGAAATTTTTGATCCGGTGTGGCGGGCAGCAATTTGATCAGAGCAATGTCACCAATCGCATCGGTACCAACTAAAACGCAGTCATATAACTTGCCATCGGGCAGACCGCATTGCATCGTTTTCGCCAAGTAACCAAAGGCCGTGACAACGTGAAAATTTGTAAGAGCGTGGCCGTCATCATCGATCAATACCCCTGAACCAAGTCCGATCACATTCTTGGTTCGGGGGTCACGCCCCATAACCGATACCACAGCCGGTTTAATTCGATTGATCAGATCGTTTCGCTTCTTTTCGATCTCTACCAATCGCTTGTCCACTTCGACGGCACGAATCGGTGACATACCAACGGCCATCAGGGCTATGGTTAACCCTATCGCTATGTATATTTTAGTCATGGGGTGCAATTCCTTGGAAGATAGCGAAAAATAGAGTTCATTCTGTCAACATTAAAACTTGGATTAAGAATTTATCTCTATTTCTCACTCCTCACTTACTAACCTTAGCGTCCGCCAAATCCAAATGCCGGGCAATATCGAACTCTCCATCAGCCTTGACTGTAATCTTGAGTCGTTGGACGTCTTTGACATTGAGGGTAAGTGGTTTGAACCTTTTCTTGTCATCGGCGGATATTTCGACGGTTCCAAGAACCTTGTCGTCACCCTCGACAATCAAAATCGTTTTACCCGATGCACTGACATTGTCATCCAGTCCTACAAGTGCTGTGAACTCTCGGTAATCGCCTTTGAGATCATAGGTCAATTCACAATAGGGCTTGAGGGCCAGACCGCTCGTGTAGACCACTCCACCAAGTGTTAGCGGTCCTTTATTGAGGTTCGTATCCTTGTAAATGTGCCATTGATCAGGTTTGGTGTCCTCATCGAGATTGGACTTAGCCAAAACTTTGCTCGGGTCGAGGGACGAGAGGTAATCCAGCTTGCCCTTCTGATAATCGAGCCGCGAAAGCTGTTCATAAGCAAAACCAAACTTGACGCCTCCGGGAGTTGTGATCTCCACACCGCCCTCTTTCGGTACGATCTCTGATACCATGACGACATTACCCATCGTATCGAACAGCCGACACAATTCTGGTTTTACATTAGGATCGCGGTTCGGTTTGAAGATCAGCCCGTGTATCGTGGTCTGGCTGCGTTTTAGCGTGGTCGTTTCCCCATCGAGCGTGATGGCGGCACTGATGATTTTTCCTTCGTCGTCACCTTCGCCTAGAGTCGCCAAAATGGTCGATATTACTGTGTCTTTCTTGACGACGAACCCTTCGCGTCCGCGGAGATTGATAGTTCGTGATTTCCAGTCCGTCCGGTGCTTCTCGTCCTCGGCCCGGTTCAAGAGATTGGCCACGGCTGTGAGTGGCAACGTGACTATGGGACCGGATAGCAAATTCAAAGTGATTTCACGTTTGCGAATCTTCCACTCGGTAACCAATAGTACCGTACCGTCATGAAGCTCGACCCGCGAATATTTCTCAATGGTCGCTTTGCTTGGCTCACGAAAGTCGATTTTCAATACTTCCTTCATCGGCAGTGTTTTTTTCGTCCCACCTTGGTTGAAAACAACCTCAGTGTCGCTGACGCGAACAATGTCGCCCTTGATCGCTTCGCCCTTCAGTGTCAAAATTTCGCCTGCTGTAGCCACGGGTAGAATGCAGAGCGAGATAAGCAAGAAGCGAAGGATACGCATGACGAGAGCCTCAGGGGTCGGACGCAGCGGTTCATAAATTATCTTATCAGAAACAGTCGAGCGGCACACGCCCTGATGCCGCTCGGGTATATGGAGCGAACTACTTGCCGCTCTTTTTCTGCAACTCACGGAAATAGGCTTCGATCACCGCCCTATCTTTGGCAGGCATCGAACGGGTCAGTTCACGAAGCGCCTGGGCGCGCTCCTTTTCAGGTAGCTTGCCCCAAACCTCGGCAATCTCCTTGACTTTCTTAGCATCAATATTGCCAGTGCCGTTGGCAGTGCCACCCATCGTGTCCTGCATCGGAGAAGAGGCCATGTCTGTTCCAGGAGCACTACCTGAACCAGGCATTCCACTAGAGGGAACGTCTTCATTACCGTTCCCACCTCCCTGTTGCTGTTGTTTTTGCTGGTTTTCAATCTGCTTGATCATCTCCTCTAATCGGACCAGAACTTCCTTTTGCATCTTTTGGGTCTGTTTACCGCCTCGCTTCAGGTCCAGACGCCTTTGGATATTATCCATTTTGCGGGCGATCCAGCCTAAGTCCTTGTCTTGCCAAGTTAGCATGTCGAAGTGCATCAACGCCGCAACCATACGATAGCGCTCGGGAGAGTCGCTTACATCGACTAGCAAACGATCAATACTACTGTCGGCCTTATCCTTGAGCATTAACGAATGCTCGCAGACGGCCTTGTGGAAGAAGTAAGCAGCCGGGTCGAGAGCTTCTTCGGGCTTGATCGTCAGGAGCGTTTCCAGTGCTTCTTCGTAAACTTTACGACTGGTCAACACTTTGCCGTAGACCAAGGCCAGACCATGACGGAAAAAGGCCGGTTTTTTCAAGTCTTTTAGTAAGGCTGGAACTTCAGTAGGTGCCGGAGATTCGAAATCGCGTGCGGCAGCAAGTATTCTAGCCGTATCCGCATCGCCGTAAACCAATGTTGCAGCGACTTTTTCAATAACTGGGGTGTCAGCGTCCCAGATTTCCTTGATTTTTGTTGCGTCAGTTTTTCCAACGGATGTGAGCCAGGCTTCGGCCCGTTTTCGGACCTCAACAGCGTCAGGGCCACGCAAGGCACCGAACGTGGCTTCGTCTTTACCCTTCGTAGGTGATTGAGCAATCGCTATCCCGATGATTAGGCAAAAACTGCCAGTTATCGCAATTATGCTTTTCATTTTTGTTTCCTCGTGTTCGGATTCGGTTGGCGAAAGACCCGGCCCATCGAAATCTATGGGCCGAGACGGTTCGATGCTAACCAAGGGACGCGAGGCACGCGTCACTTGGGGTTGGCCTCGGACTTACCCGTGGCGATATCCTTCGTTACCTTGCCGATCTTTTCCTGACGGCCGGCCAGATCCTTTAACTCGTTCTGGACCGATTCAAAGTCTTTCTTTTCCTTGCTGAGGTTTTCGTCCGCATAGGCTTTACAAAGAACCCATCCAGCGCTTCTGTTTTTTTCGTCCGCATCGAGAAAAGAATTCACGATGATCGAATTGGCCGAAGCCGTCATCCGGCTTACGGGCTCGAAGTCAAAACTTGTTCATATGC